>CAZWGY010000316.1:0-5656 GCA_964633575.1 uncultured Desulfobacteraceae bacterium | reverse complement strand
TAAAATTACTTAAGGGACCTGCTTTGAATTCCTTTATCGCATAGACGGGGAGGTATGTTCTGTTGTACAGATTTATGGCTTTCAGAGCTGTCTTTTTAACTTCGCCTGAATTTAAAAGGATATCCGTCAAAACAGTTGTATCTACAATGGCTTTATCCATTTAACAAATCCGCGATGAAATCAAAGTAGGGAGGATCTACTTCAAGGCCCGCGGCTTCCAGGCTCATTACTTCTTCAACGGATTCTTCATAGCCGATATAAGGCTCACTATGAATTCTTAGCAGAGTTTTCCGAATGGCGATTAGCTGCTTTTCGCTAAAAGGGTGGGTCATCCTGTGATTCATCGCATGAAACAGGGCATTTATAATTGTCCCGAAACCATCGCCCAAATTGCGGCAGCAAAACAGTTCTGGTAACAGAGCTTGAAACCGTTGAACAGCATCATCTGATAGTATCAAATCCCCATCACGCACCCTTAAAATAGCTTCTCCGATATGCTCAATACCTTCTGAAAGAAGCTTAATTGCCGATGATAATACGTAATTGAAGTCATTGGCGGGATATAATTCTTCCGAGGAAATATATTCTTCAGGGATCCGTGGAGTTGATGCTGAGAACCTGATTGATGAGTTATCAATTTCAATACCAGTATCACCTGAATCAGGATTGCCTGTCGTTTCTTTATGAAGTCGTATTACATTTTTCATTGGTTAAATGCTTTCTTATTCATTTGATTAAAAAAACCGTTGCTATCCCGTCTTATGAGATGGTTTACTTGAGAAATCCATTCCGGGATGTTCAACTGGCCTGCAAGGATATTTTTAAGGGTATAGTAATCAATGTCATACACCAAATCATGTCTTTCAATATGGATGGGCTCAATTTCTTCTAAATAAGGTTCCGGGTCTAAGTCGAATTGTCGATTCTGGACATATAACATGGTTCTTACCCCTGTTGACTCTCCTTCCCATCTTATTGAATAGTTCGGTTCCATAACTTTTCCCTGAATATTAAAATGCTTGCCATGTGGAACACTCATCATTTTCATTGAAGTCCATGATTCAGATGCCTCTATCTTATCGTGAAACTTTTTGCGAAAGACAAGACGAAACCCTAATCGTGACAACTCTTTAATATCAAGGGTTTTAATTATAAGTGATAGAAAAAAGTCCGCATCGATTTTAAATTCTTTGAGAGTCGATGCCGGTGTGAGATCTATGAAATACGCTTTTTCTAAGTCAGCTCCCGCATCATACCGGCCATTAATACGGAATATCTGATTCTTTTCCTTTGCCTCACGCATTTTTAAATCAGGCCATTTTGAATTTAGCTCTGACAAGATCCGACCATAGCGATCCCAAAGCACAAAAGCCTTACCATACCTGATCTCCATCACGGCTTGGTCTAATTTAAAGCTATCCAGATCAAAGGAATCCATTTTTAGCTCATTCTGTTCTAATTAGGATTAACATAAATTTCATAAGCTTGCCACATATAAAGGTTTACTCTGGCAGTAGGGTAGTGGTTTGTCAATAAAATTCTTTAGGAAGTCTAACTTCTTGGAAGCGGACAATTCATGGGCTTCAATAACCGATAAATCTATTTGTTGTCAACCGCCCAAATGTCGGCCATCGTCCCGGCCTTGACCATTTCCGCTGGTCGGCATAAAAGAACGACGGCCGGGGCGTCGATCATGCCCCGGCGTGACGATCATGAATCCGACCAGAAGGAGGCGCATAATGGAGACGAGCAAGGAGACGGTCACCGTCCGGGTGACCCTGGAGCTGCTCCCCGAAGCATTGGAAACGATCGTGGCGGCGGTCAAGCGTAGCCCGGAGCGGCCCGACCCGGCCGACCGTCTGGGAGAGCGGATCAGCCAGTTTCTCCTGGACCACGATTTCGTGGGCTACGTGGCCCGGATCGACGGTTCGGAAAACGTATAGGGGCGGACCCGCGTGTCCGCCTGAAACCGACCATCGTTCAGGCCGGCGGCCGGATATAGCCTTCGACCATGACGTCGTCGTCGAAGCGGCGGACCGAGACCCGGGTCAGGTGGATCGAATCGGCCATCCGAACCGGGCCGGGTCCGGCACAGGGGGGTACCCCGTCGTCGCCGCCCAGGATCATGGGGGCGTGAAAGACGATGACCTTGTCCACGACCCGCTCCCGAAAAGCCGATCCGATCACCTGGCCGCCGCCCTCGATCAGCAGGCTGGTGATGCCCATGGCTCCCAGCCGGTCCACGAGCGGGGAGAGCTCGATCCGCCGCCGGCTGCCGGGGGATCGGATCACCGCCGCTCCCTGGCGTTCGACGGCCGCGATCCGGTCGCCGGAAACCCCTTCCCGGGTCACGATGATCGTCTCCGCCGGGGAGTCAAGTGAGAAGATCCGGGCGTCGGCCGGGACGGAGAGCCGGGGGTCGAGGATGATCCGGACCGGGTCCCGGCCGGTGCCGTCGGGCAGCCGTGCGGTCAGGTGAGGGTTGTCGGCCCGGACCGTTCCGGCGCCCACCAGGATCGCGTCGGCCGCATGGCGGAGCTGATGAACATAAGCCCGTGAGGCCTCCCCGGTGATCCACTTCGAGTCCCCGGTCCGGGTGGCGATCCGGCCGTCCAGGGTGGCGGCCCACTTGACGATCACAAAGGGGCGCCCGGTCCGGGTCCAGGTGACAAAGCCTTCGTTGAGGGTCCGGGCCTCCGCCTCGCAAACCCCGGTGTTGACGATCACTCCGGCGGCCCGAAGGCGGTCATGGCCCCCGCCGGTGACGGCCGGGTTCGGGTCGGCCATGGCCGAGACCACCCGGCGGATGCCGGCCCCGAGGATCTTTTCGGTACACGGCGGGGTCCGGCCGTTATGGTTGCAAGGCTCCAGGGTGACATAGAGGGTCGCCCCCCGGGCCTCGGCGCCGGCATCGTCGATGGCGTTGACTTCGGCATGAGGGCCGCCGACCCGCTCGTGGTAGCCCCGGCCGACGACCTGTCCGTCCCGTACCACCACGGCCCCCACCATGGGGTTGGGCGAGGTGTACCCCGTCCCCCGGCGGGCTAAGTCCAGAGCCATTTCCATGTAGCCGATATCGTCGGTAGCGGTCATGACTCGGGGTCCGGTTCTGGTTTGGGCTCCCGCCGCCGCATCTGACGCAGCTCGGAGACGAAATCGTTGACGTCGGCAAACTCCCGGTAAACCGAGGCGAACCGGACGTAGGCCACGTCGTCGATCCCGTGGAGCCAGGCCATGACCTTCTCGCCGATCACGGCCGAGGCGATCTCCTTGTCCTCGGTTTCCCGGAGGTCGCGCTCCAACTCGTCTAAAAAGGCTTCGATGACGTTCATGCTCACGTTCCGCTTCTCACAGGCCCGCTGGAGTCCGGCCCGGACCTTATCCCGGCTGAACAGCTCCCGCCGGTCGTTCTTTTTGATGATCATGACCGGGATTTCCTCGACCTCTTCATAAGTGGTAAACCGGCGGGAGCAGGCCAGGCATTCCCGGCGCCGGCGGATGGCCGTGGCGTCCTTGCTCAAGCGGGAGTCGATCACCCGGTTGTCGATCTGAAGGCAATAGGGGCATTTCATCGCGGCCCTCCGGTGAGTGGTGAGTGGTGAGTGATGAGTCCTCAGTCTTCATCAGACCTCCGAGGTTTTGGAAACCCCGGAGGTCTCTCCCGGTCCTCGTTACTCAGTCCTCGTTACTCAGTCCTCGTTACTCAGTCCTGTATTATCCATCGGAATGTGCGTCCGGACGATCCCCGCCTCGTCGAGCATCTCCGTGGCGATGGCGTCCGTGTAGCCCGAGGCGTAATAGATGGTCCGGATTCCGGCGTTGATGATCATCTTGGCGCAGATGGCACAGGGGAGATTGGTGCAGTACAACGAGGCTCCCCGGATGGAAACCCCGTGGAAGGCCGCCTGGATAATGGCGTTCTGCTCCGCGTGAATCCCCCGGCACAGCTCATGGCGCTCCCCGGACGGGACGCCAAGGGCCTGACGGAGGCAGCCGGTTTCGCGGCAATGGCGGATGCCGGCCGGGGCCCCGTTGTATCCGGTGGACAGAATCCGCTTGTCCGCCACGATGACCGCTCCCACCGCCCGCCGGAGGCAAGTGGACCGCTGGGCCACCCGGCAAGTGATATCCATGAAGTAGGCGTCCCAGGAGGGGCGCTCACGCCGGGCCGGAATACGCATTGTCCGTCCGTCCGGTAAGCTCCGGGTAGATGGGGAAGGCCTCGCAGAGCCCGAGCACCCGGTTTCTCGCCGAGCTGATGGTTGACGGGTCGTCGGGAGCCCGGAGCACTGAACCCACCAGCTTGGCCACCGTCGCCATCTCGTCGGTTCCCATTCCCCGGGTGGTGACCGCCGGAGTCCCAATCCGAATGCCGCTGGTGACCAGCGGCCCCCGGGGGTCGTTGGGGACGGCGTTTTTGTTTACGGTGATCCCGGCCCGGCCCAGAACCTCCTGGGCGTCCTTGCCGGTAATCCCCAGCGGGGTCAGGTCGGCCAGAACCATGTGGTTGTCGGTGCCGCCGGAGACCAGTTCCACGCCCTCGGCCAGAAGTCCCTCGGCCAGTCCCCGGGCGTTGTCCACCACCCGCCGTTGATAGGCGGCAAAGGCCGGAGTGGCCGCCTCTTTGAAAGCCAGGGCCTTGGCCGCCACCACGTGCATGAGCGGACCGCCCTGGATGCCGGGAAAAATCTGGCTGTTGATGGACTGGCCGTAATCGGTCCGGGCCAGGATCAGCCCGCCCCGGGGCCCTCGGAGAGTCTTGTGGGTGGTGGATGTGACCACATCGGCCACCGGGATGGGGGATGGGTGAACCCCGGCGGCCACCAGCCCGGCGATATGGGCCATATCCACCATCAGGTAGGCGCCCACCGACCGGGCGATCTCGCCAAAAGTCTCGAAGTCGATGGTTCGGGGGTAGGCGGATGCCCCGGCGATGATCATCCGGGGGCGGTGCTCCTTTGCCGCTCGGGCCACGGCGTCGTAATCGATCCGGCCGGTTTCGGGGTCCAGGCCGTAGTGAACGAACTGGAAGAGCCGGCCCGAAAAGCTCACCGGCGCGCCGTGGGTCAGATGCCCGCCGTGGGAGAGGTCCATCCCCAATACCGTGTCGCCGGGGGAGAGCAGGGCGAAGTAAACAGCCATGTTGGCCTGGGAGCCGGAGTGAGGCTGGACGTTGGCGTAGGCCGCTCCGAAGAGGGCCCGGGCCCGGTCGATGGCCAACTGTTCCGCCACATCGACGTGCTCGCAGCCGCCGTAATAGCGCTTGTCCGGGTAGCCCTCGGCGTATTTATTGGTCAGGACGCTGCCCTGGATGGCCATGACCGCCGGGCCGGCGATGTTTTCCGATGCGATCATCTCGAGGGTGTGCTGCTGGCGGTCGAGCTCGTTGTCGATGACCAGGGCGATCTCAGGGTCTATTGCGTGGAGCAGGTCGTGGCTCACGATGCACCTCCGGCGGAAAGATCGAGCCGGTCCATCGACTGAATCCGGTCCAGGTGACGCCCCCCTTCGAAGGCGATGTCGAGCCAGGCGTCGACGATCTCGAGAGCCAGGACATCGCCGATAACCCGGCCGCCCATGACCAGAATGTTGGCGTCGTTGTGGCGTCGGCTCATGATGGCGGAAAACAGATCGTTGCAGAGGGCCGCCCGGACCC
>CAZWGY010000315.1:0-5660 GCA_964633575.1 uncultured Desulfobacteraceae bacterium | reverse complement strand
CTCGTCTCGGCTTTGCTCACGGAAGGCCCCAACACCTACCGAAACGTTCCTGATCTCCAGGACATCCACTCAATTTTGAAGCTGTTAAGCCACCTGGGGGCCACCACCCGGATGGCCGACGGAACCGTCCGGATCGATACCGGTCCACTCGAACAGGACGAGGCTCCTTATGACCTGGTCCGGAAGATGCGGGCCTCCATCCTGGTTCTCGGCCCGCTGATGGCTCGGCTTGGGCGGGCGAGAGTCTCTCTGCCCGGTGGTTGCGCCATTGGGGCCCGGCCGATCAACCTTCACTTGAAAGGGCTGGCTCGTCTGGGAGCCCGGATCGAGATCAAGCACGGGTATGTTGAAGCGACCGCCGACCGGCTGGTGGGGGCTGATTTTTACTTCGACATGCCGTCGGTCACCGGTACCGAAAACCTCATGATGGCCGCGACCCTGGCCGAGGGAAAGACGGTCCTTCGGAATGTGGCCCGGGAGCCGGAGATATCGGCCCTGGCCGAGGTTCTCAACCGGATGGGCGCGCGGATCGACGGGGCTGGTTCATCGGTGATTACGATCACCGGGGTCCCCTCGCTGTCTCCGGTCACCACCGAAATCATCCCGGATCGGATTGAAACCGGGACTTTCATGGTGGCCGCCGCTCTGACCGGAGGGGAGATTACACTCACTCACTGCCGGCCCGATCATCTGGCCGCGGTGATCCACAAGCTCAAGCTAACCGGCACCGGGATTGAGTCCCGGCCGGAGGACGGCGTCATCCGGGTGGAGGGGCCGAAAACCGTTTCCAGCGTCGATCTGAAGACCCTGCCGTATCCCGGATTTCCCACTGACATGCAGGCTCAGCTCATGGTTCTCATGTCGGTGGCCAACGGCTTGAGCATCATTTCCGAGACGATTTTTGAAAACCGGTTCATCCACGTCAGCGAGCTTCGGCGGCTGGGCGCGGACATCACCGTGTCCGGAAGCTCGGCCGTGGTCCGGGGGTGCGCCCATCTGTCCGGGGCTCCGGTCATGGCCACTGATCTCCGGGCTTCCGCCTCGCTGGTCCTGGCCGGGCTGGTGGCTGAAGGAACCACGGAGATCAACCGGGTTTACCACCTTGACCGGGGTTATGAGGCCATCGAAAAGAAGCTCTCCGCCCTCGGAGCGGCTATCCGCCGGGAACGATAGCTCCGTGGCCGGGTTCCCCATTTTCTTCCGGGAGCCCGTCTATTTCCGCCCCCTGCCCGCGATCCTGATCGCCTTCATGACCGGGATTCTGGCCGGAGAGACCTGGCCGGGCATCGGTTGGTTCATCTACATCCCCATCGCAATCCTGCTCTGGCGTCTCCTGTTGGCGGCGCGCCGGGAAGAGCGTTGTCGCTGGTCCCCGCTGCTGCTGTTTGCGGCCCTTGGCTACCTGGCCATCAGCCCCTGGAGCGATCCCGACCTCCCCGACCATCATGTCAGCCGGTTTGAAGGAGATACGGCCTGGGAGATCGTCGGGACGGTCATCGAGGAGCCATGGTTGCGTCCGGGGGACCGGAAGCGGTTCGTAATCCGGGCTGAAAAGCTCGAGACGGATGATGCCTCCCATCCGGTCGTGGGCCGGCTTCGGGTTACGGCCCGGGCGGACGAAGAGCCGGTGGCGGAGGCGGATCGGGTCCGTTTCACCGGCCGGATTCGGAGACCCCGGAGCTTTCAGAATCCAGGGGGCTTCGACTATGCGCGGTACATGGCCTTTCAGGGGATCCGGGCCACCACCTACGTCCACAAGGGGACGTTGCGACGGACCGAAGGCCCCGGCCCGCCGACGCGGACGGATTCACTTGCCGCCTACCGGGATCGACTGGCCATGCTGTTTCAGACCGCCGGCTCTCCGGACGCCCAGGCCGTCTTGTCGGCCCTCGTGATCGGCGACCGGAGCGGGATTACCGAGGGGCTTCGGGAGTCCTTCAGCCGATCCGGGGTTGCTCATCTTTTGGCCATTTCCGGGCTTCACGTCGGGATCGTGGCCGCGGTGTCGTTCTGGCTTGCCCGATGGACCCTGTCATGGATTCCGGCGCTGCTCCACCGGGCGTGGACCCGGAAGGGGGCGGCCCTGTTGACGGTCGTGCCGGTTTTGGGATACGGCCTGTTGGCCGGGATGTCGCCATCGACTCAGCGGGCGGTGACCATGGTGGGCGTTTTTCTGGCGGCCCTCTGGATGGAGCGGGACGCTGAGCCCATCAACACCCTGGCGGTCGCGGCGGTCGTCATTCTCGTTATCCATCCGCCGGCCCTGTTTTCGATCTCCTTTCAGCTTTCCTTCGCGGCCGTGGCCGCCATCCTCCATGGACATGCCCGGCTGGGCCGACGGCGCCCCGTCGAAGACGACTCCTGGCACGCCCCGTATTCGGATCGATTCCGAGCTTTTATGCTCGTCTCGCTGTTGGCCATCCTCGGCACTCTGCCCATCCTTATGCGGCATTTCCACCTGGTATCCCGGATTGGGCTGGTCACCAACCCCATCTTCGTCCCCTGGGTGGGGTTCGGGGTCGTCCCCATCGGGCTGTCGGCCGCCGCGTTTCAGCCGGTCTGGCCCGGTGGGGCCGAGATCCTGGCCGCCGGGGCGCTCTTTTTAATTGATGCCGCTCTGCCTCTCATCCGGTTTTTTGCCCGGCAGGAGGCCGCCGCCGTTGAGACGATCATCCCATCCCTTTGGGAGATCGGTCTCTATTACCTGCTCCTGGCCGGACTTATCGAGCTGATGGCCGCCGGGAGTGACCCGGACCCGGAGCCCGCTCGACGCCGGCGGGCGGCTGTTATGGTGGCGGTGGCCCTGGTCGGCGCCACTGCTGATGTCTTCTACTGGGTCAACCAGCGGTATTGGAAGACTGATCTGACCGTGACGGCCATCTCGGTGGGGCAGGGCAGTGCGACTCTGTTGGAGTTTCCCGGGGGCGACTGCATGATGATCGACGGTGGCGGATTCTACGACAATGCGATCTTCGACGTGGGAAAATCGGTGGTCGCTCCCCTGCTGCTGAGAAAGAAGATCCGCACCGTCGAGACTCTGGTTCTGACTCATCCCAACAGCGATCATTTAAACGGGCTGATTCACATTGCCGACCATTTCAACGTCGAGCGGATCTGGACCAACGGCGAGCCGGCCGACACCGGGGGCTATGCGGACTTGATGGCGATGATCGCCGGGGAGAGCATTCGAATGGAGTCTTTTGAACAATTGCCCCGGTCCCGGACGATCAACGGGGTTGATGTGACGATTTGCTATCCGCCGCCGGATTTCCGCCGGAATCTGGCCGATGCGTCCTGGAGCGATGATGAAAACAACAATTCATTGGTGGTCCGGGTGGCTTTTGGCGAGGTATCCTTTCTCTTCCCAGGCGACCTGAAGGCGCCGGCGGAGCGGGATCTCTGTGCGCGGTCGAAAATTGGGGAATTGGACAGCACCGTGCTGATGGCGCCTCACCACGGCAGCCGGACGTCGAGCACGCCGATTTTACTCGACCGCGTGGACCCGTCGGTCGTGGTGATCTCCTGCGGATGGAAAAATCGGTTTCATTTTCCGCATCCATCGGTTATAACCCGATACAGACGGAGAGGATACCGGATCTATCGGACCGACCGTGACGGGGCGATCCGGATGCGGACCGACGGCCGCAATCTGGAGATCACCCCGTTTATCGAAGCTCCGGAACACTCCGCCGAACCGAAGACGACCGAACCACGCCGGCGGCGTGGAGCGTTGTCGTCCTCTTGAGGGCCACCAAGCCCGCCCATGTCCAAGGAGGCGCCATGAAGCTCGTGATCCTGGCCATCGTCTGCTGGATGGGAATCGCCATTGTCCACGCGGAAACCGGATCGATCGGCTATGTGGAGAGATTCAGCCTGGCCGAAGACCGGTCCGAAGCCCTCGAGTCGCTCATCCCCGGCACTTCCGATTACTACTTCTACCATTGCCTCCATGCCCAGCATACGGGCGATTTTAAGCGTGTCCACCAGCTTCTAGAAGCCTGGATTGCCCGGGAAGGCCACAGCGCTCGGGTCGAAGAGATCCGGAACCGCCAGGCGCTGCTGGAATCCGAGCGGGACCCGGAATCCGCCTACCGCCACATCGAAGACACCCTCTCTCTCCGGTTCGATCATCAGCGGGAGCGGGCCGAGGCGAGCGTCGAGTACCCCACTCGGCTGGACCCCCGGCGGATTGCCGTTGAGACCCTCCGGAAGCAGGCCATGAGCCGGCATCGGAATCTGGACGGCATCACCGACCGAGGCCTCTATGCCCTGCCGGCCGGATCACTCGACGGGGACCGGCGTCGGGATCTCCTGCGCCGACTGACCCGCCCCGATTTTCCGGATATTGCCGAACTGGTGGTCGCCGACCTCCGGTACCGCCGGAGTGGAGGGTTCGGCAGCCATCAAATCCACCGGGAGCTCCTTCGATCTCAGCTCGATGAATGCCTCCGGCGAATGCCCGAGCTTCGCAATGAGACCGCTTTCATTCAGACCTACCTGACCAAGCTCGCCCCATCCGACGACGCAAGTCCTCGGTATGACGCCGATGCCCGAAAAGCCCATCTGGACCGGATGTGGGCCTTTGTCAAGGACCTCGACCCGGCTCACAACTCCCTGAAAGCGCATGTTCTTTACGGGATTCTAGATTTCCACCGGCAAGAGGGCCGGTATGATGCCGTCCGGGATCGGTTCATGGATTACCTCAAGCTCCCCCGGAACGTCGCCTACATCGAGCCGGACTACCTCAACAGCCGGGCGCAACGTCATGTCCGGGCCGACCTCCGGGCCGACTTCGGCCCGGCCACCGGGATGCCCCCCGTCGGCTCGGACCAGGCTCTGGTCCGGGATTATCTGACCCATTACTTCAAGGCCGGCGAGAGGGTCGAGGCTTTTTCCCGCTACATCAAGGACGACTACCTCGAGCGCCTCTTCGTGGAAACCCGGATCCTCGCGGGGCGGGGCGACATGGAAACCTGGTATTCCAAAATGGACCCGGCCGACTACCGCCGGCTCAAAGACCGGGTCGATATCGCCTTTGTCCCGGAAAATCCCCGGTTTTTCAATCGAGATGCCGACGTGGGACTCGACGTCTTCGTCAAAAACGTCACCACCTTGATCATCAAGGTCTTCGAGATCAACACCTTCAACTATTTTGCCGCCGAGGGGCAGGCCATCGACACCTCCATCGACCTCGACGGCCTGACCGCCACCTGGGAACGGACCGAAACCCATGAGATTTCTCCGCTGCGTCAGGTCCGGCGCCATTTCGATTTCCCCGAAATCGACCATCCCGGCACCTATGTGGTGGAGCTGATCGGCAACGGGAAAAGCAGTCGGGCGGTGATCCGGAAGGGGCGGCTGTTTTTCACCGAGACGGTCGGGCCGGCCGGACATGAGCTGCTCATTTATGACGAGACCGGCCGCCACCGGCCGGAAGCCACGGTCTGGCTGTCGGGCCGGACCTACGAGCCGGACGGCGACGGGCGGATCATCATCCCCTTTTCCACTCAGCCCGGCCGCCAGTCGGTGATCCTCAAAGACGAAAGCCTGTGCACCCTGTCGGCGTTCGATCACCGGGCCGAAACCTACCGGCTCTCCGCCGGGATTTACGTGGAACGGGAGCAGCTTCTCCAGCGCCGGGAGGCCACAGTGCTGATCCG
>CAZWGY010000314.1:0-5677 GCA_964633575.1 uncultured Desulfobacteraceae bacterium | reverse complement strand
CCTCCGAGGTTTCCAAAAATTTGGAAACCTCGGAGGTCTTCAAGCCATTCCCCCCCTTCCCTTCGGTTAGGTCTGACGCCGACCTGGGAGCGCGGGCGTCCCGCCCGCCTTGGGGCGGCATGCACACCGATTTCGATCCCGATTTCGATCCCGATTTCGATCCCGATCCCGATCCCGATTTCGATTTCGATTTCGATTTCGATGGCGTCCCGTCCGCCTTGGGCAGAGACATTAGACATCGGACAACACGAATTCACACAAATTGTTAATTCTAATTCGTGTTATTCGTGTTATTCGTGGTTAAATAAATTCTAAGTTTTTTCGCGTATTTCGTGTATTTCGTGGTTGAAAACCATTTTCATGCACGGGGGTGATTGTGGTGCCCCGGTCATGAGAGTTTATCAAAAAAAACCGGATTCGTGGGGAAGTGAGCCCAAGGCGCCCATAAAAAAAAGGGGCGCCGCTTTGGCGCCCCTTGTCTTACGGATATCCGGCCCCGCCGTCTTACAGGGCGTTGGCCATCAGATCCCCCACCAGCTTGTTGAACCGGGAGGGGTTGCTAACCTTCCCGCCTTCCCCGATCACCGCCATGTCAAAGAGGAGATCGCTGTAATCCTGGATGGCCGGGTTTTCCCGATCCTGTTCGAAGAGGGTTTTGATCTTGCCCACCACCGGATGGCCGGTGTTGATCTCCAGAACCCGCTTGGTCTCCGGGGGCGCGGCCCCGGAGGCTTTGAGGAGCTTCTCCATGTAAGCGCTCATGTCGTAAGTGTCGCCGGAAAGGCAGGCCACCGACTCCTTGAGCCGGGTGGAGGGCTTCACCTCCTTGATCCGGTCCTGGAGCTTGGTTTTGATGAAGCCGAAGAGGGCGCTGTATTCCTCCGCCTGTTTTTCCTTTTCGGCCTCGTCGATCTCGAGATCCCCTTTCTCGGCGCTCTTCAGGGGTTTTTCGTCGTATTCACTGAGGGACTGGACCACGAACTCGTCCACCGGGTCGGTCATCAGCAGGACCTCGTAGTCCCGCTCCTTGAGCTGCTCGATCAACGGGCTGTTGATGAGGGTGGAGAGGTTTTCGCCGGTTAGGTAGTAGATCTCCTTCTGGCCTTCTTTCATGTTGGCCACGTAATCCTTGAGGCTGATCCGTTTCTCCCCGGACTTGGTGGTCTGGTATCGTACCAGCTCGGCGATCTTGTCCTTGTTCTCCCAGTCGAGATAGATTCCCTCTTTGAGGACCTGGCCGAATTCGGTGTAGAAGGTCTCGAACTTTTCGTCGTCCAGGCCCTTGATCAGCTCGAGGACCTTTTTAACCAGGTTCTTTTTGATGTTCCGGACGAGGGCATCCTGCTGGAGGATCTCCCGGGAGACGTTCAGGTTGAGGTCCGGCGCGTCCACGACGCCCTTGATGAACCGGAGGTATTCCGGCATCAGCTCCTTGCAGTCGTCCATGATGAAGACCCGCTTGCAGAAGAGGCGGATGCCGTGACTCCGCTCCCGGTCGAAGAGGTCAAAGGGCGCCTTGGATGGGATGTAGAGGAGCGCGCTGTATTCGGTCACCCCTTCGAGCTTCAGGTGGAGATGGGTGAGCGGGTCGTTCCAGTCGTGGCTGAGGTGCTTGTAGAACTCCTTGTACTCTTCCTCGGTGACTTCGCTCTTGTTTCGGGCCCAGATGGCCTTCATGGAGTTGAGCGTCTCCTCCTGGACCACCTTCCGGGTCGTCTCCCCCACCGGCTTGCCGTCCTTGTCCCTGATCTGCTCCTTCTCGGGGATCGGCTCGGTCTTTTCGACGTCCATGACGATGGGGTAGCGGACGAAGTCGGAATGCTTTTTGACGATGTTCTGGACCGTCCACTGGTCGGTGAAATCGGCCTCGCCTTCTTCGGCCTTCCGGAGCTTGAGGATGACCCGGGTGCCCCGGTCGGGCTTTTCGGTTTCCTCGATGGTGAAAGCCCCATCGCCGCTTGATTCCCATCTGACCCCGGTCTCGGCCCCGGCGGCCCGGGTGATGAGGGTCACCTTGTCGGCGACGATAAAGGCCGAATAGAAGCCGACGCCGAACTGCCCGATGAGCTCCGGGGTAAGCATCTCCTGCTTCTGGGACTCATCCAGCGCCTTGAGAAAGGCGGCGGTGCCGCTTTTGGCGATGGTCCCGATGTTGTCCATCACCTCGTCGTAGGTCATGCCGATGCCGTTGTCGGCCACCTCGATGGTGCCGGCCTCGGGGCTCCGGATGATCCGGATCTTGAGGTCCGTGTCGTCGCCCATCACGTCCGGCTCGGTCTGTGCCTTGAACCGGAGGCGGTCGATGGCATCGGAGGCATTGGAGATCAGCTCCCGGAGAAAGATGTCGCGGTTGGAGTAGAGGGAATTGATGATCAGGTTGAGGATCTGTTTGACTTCGGTTTTAAATTCGTGAGTTTCCTGTTTGGCCGTCATATTGCTTGCTCCCTTTATTCATTCAGTGGTCAGACTATTCGGACTGAAAAAATAATGGGAGCGATTTTCCAAATGTCAAGGTCCGCCGGAAAGCTCCTTGTGATAGATGGCGGCCTGCTCGGCCAGGATTTCATCCAGGATGTCCGGGTTGGTCATGGGGTTCATGAGGACGGCGCGGAGGACGACGGTGGCCTCACCGGGCCGTCGGCGGAGGGTGGTCCGGGAGACGAAGCTCCGGCCCGCCTCCCGCTGGAGCCGCTGGAGGGAGACGTTCAGGTCGTTGATCCGATCGGTAAGAGCGGCTCGCTCGGCCGGATCAGCCTGTTTAAGGGCGGCCCGGAAGGATGGGGGAAGCAGGCGGTAGGTGAGGATGTTTAGCTGGGGCGGGGTGGTCAGCTCGAAGAGGGGATGAGCCCGGATCTTGTCGGCAAAGGCCCGGGCGAGGGCGATCCCGTGGTCGATCAGCAGGGCATACCCCTTGGCCCCCATGATCTCGAGGGCCTCGCCCAGAATGAGGGATGTAGCCGGCCGGGATCCGGAGAGGGACCGGATGCCCAGGTCCACCGAGCCGGGGCGGTTGATGTAGGCGGCGTGATAGGCCACCGCGTCCATGGCCCGGGGGTTCCGGAAGAGGATCACCCCGCAGCTCATGGGGAGATAAAGCTGCTTGTGGCCGTCGATGGTCACCGAGTCGGCCCGGTCGATGCCGTCAAGCTGATGGCGGTGGCGTTCGGACAGGAGGGTGGGGCCGCCCCAGGCGGCGTCCACGTGGAAGTGGACCCCGGCGCGCCGGCAGGAGTCGGCGATTTCCGGGAGAGGGTCCACGGCCCCGGTCTCGGTGGTCCCGGCGATCCCGACAACGGCCAGAATCCGGGTCCGCTCCTCCCGGCTGATGGCCGCCATCCGCCGGGCGAGGTCATCGACCCGCATCCGGCCGGCCGAATCCACGTCCACGCTGATGACCTGGTCGCTCCCAAGCCCCAGGACCCCGGCCGACTTCTCCAGGGAGTAGTGGGCCATCCGGGAGACCAGAACGACGCAGCGGTCGCACCCGTATTCCGAAAAAGCGGCCGCCATCCCGGCCCGCTCGACGCCGGGAAACCGGCCTCGAGGGGGAAACAACCGGTTCCGGGCCACCCAGAGGGCGGTGAGGTTGGCCAGGGTACCGTCCTCGACCACCCCGCCAAGGGTGCTTTCCGGATGCTGGATGTGGGTTTCGTAAAAATCCGGCCGGAGGTCGAAAATCAGCCGGTGGAGCCGGGCAATGACCTGGCGCTCATGGATGGAGACGACCTTCGAGGTCTCGAGCTTCACCGGGTTCTGGTTGAGGGCCGCCACGATGGTGGCCAGGTGGACCATGAAGTAGGGGATGGCCGAGGTCATGTGGCCGATGAAGTAGGGGGAAGCCACGTTGACCGCGTGGGGGGCGATCTCCTCGATAAGGCCGGTGATGACGTCGGCGAGGTGACGGGCCGGTTCGGGGCTGATCCGGCTGTCGATGAACCGGTCGGCCATCGCCTTCAGGGAAGCCTCCTCGGTAAAGCCCACGTGGTTCTGGAGAAAGTCGTGAAGCCCGAAAAGGATCTGCTCCATGTACTTGATGAGGGCTGTTCGGGCGGCTTCGTTTTCCGGTCGGATAAAGAGGCGGTGGAGGGTTTCCGGGTTGGCCACCAGCCGGCGGGGGTTGGTTTTCTCCATGGAGGGCGTTTGTTCGGCCGCGTCAGCTTTCTTTTGACAGTCTTCGTCGAATTGCATAAGGTTTGCCATTTTTTTGGAAGACCTCCGGGGTTTCCGGCTTTTTTGGAAACCTTGGAAGTCTAACTTTCACTTTGTCCGGTTCAGCGGAGGGGGATGTCGATGGAAGAAACGGGAGAGCAGGGGAGCAAAACAGACCGGGAAGACGAATCGAGGCCGAATCCCGACGCCGCCGTGGGCGTGGCCTGCGGGCTGACCGCCTTTTTGATCTGGGGGTTGAGCCCCATTTACTGGAAGGCCCTGGCTGCGGTGCCGGCCTTTGAGATCCTGATGCACCGGATGGTCTGGTCCTTTGTCTTTCTGGTCCCGATTCTGGCGGTCATGGGCGGCTGGGGCGATCTTCTGGCCGCGCTGAGACGGCCCCGGACCGTGGGGATCCTCTGCCTGACCACGGTCGTGGTCGCCACCAACTGGTTTGTCTTCATCTGGGCCATCAATCACGATCAGGTCCTGCAAACGAGCCTGGGGTATTACATCAATCCCCTGGTCAACGTGGTCCTCGGAATGGTAGTCCTCAAGGAGCGGTTGCGGCGGCTTCAGTGGATCGCCGTGGGGCTGGCCGGGCTCGCGGTGACCGGTCTGACGGTCTTTTACGGGCAATTCCCGGGGATCGCCCTCTGGCTGGCCTTTACCTTCGGGGGCTACGGACTGATCCGGAAGATGGCGACGGTGGGAGCCCTGGTCGGATTGACGGTGGAGACCTTCCTGCTGTCGATCCCGGCGGCCGGCTACCTGATCTATCTGGATAAGGCCGGCGCGGGGGCTTTTTACCGGGACGGACTATCGACGTCACTTCTTCTTATGGGCGCCGCTCTGGTCACGGCCCTGCCGCTGCTCCTCTTTACCCTGGGCGCCAAACGGATTCACTTTTCCACCGTGGGGTTTCTCCAGTACATCGCCCCGAGCTGTAGTTTTCTCCTGGCGGTTTTCGTCTTTGGCGAGCCCATCGCTCCGGCTCAGCTCATCGCCTTTGTCTTCATCTGGATCGCCCTGGCCCTCTACACCGCCGATTCGGTACGGGTCTATCGGCGGGCGGCCCGCCGGGGAAATCGGCCGCCGGCCGGCAAGGCCGCTTAGTCCCCGGCGCCCACCAGGGGCAGTTCCTTGTCGATCTTAAAAATCACCAGGAACTTCGGCCCTTTCTGAACCGCGGCGTGAGGGGAGTAGGTCCGGCGTTTCAGGGTGTAGAGCAGCTCGCTGTCCTGCTCCTCCCGGACCTTGGTTAAAAAGAGCCGTTTGCCCTTGTAGCCTTCGCCCTGCTCGATGAAAAGGTAGGCCGCGTGGGGGTTGGCGCGGACGTTTTCGTGAGTCAGCCGGTCGTTCATGATAAAGGCGGCGGTCCCGTCTTCAAGGATGTGCGGCCGGGCGTAGATGGCGGCGTCCACCTTCCCGTCGGCATCCGCCGTGGCCAGCACCCCGGTGCCTTTGGTGTTTTCGAAATACTCATTCAGATCCATGTTACCTCCTTGAAGTGAAAGTTAGACCTCCG
>CAZWGY010000313.1:4194-5701 GCA_964633575.1 uncultured Desulfobacteraceae bacterium | reverse complement strand
GGCGTCCCGTTCGCCCCTCTGTATCCGCCTCTTCGGGGCATCATTAGTCAATGCCCATCCGGAAAACGGATGGGCACTGATTCTTTTAAATCCTTGTTCGGTATTGACGCCTCCACTGGATTTGGCTTAATCTAAAACCTGACGGATCTTTCCGGGTGCCGTCCCTCGCACGGGGCGGCACCTTTCCCTATTCCCCTTGAGGCTTTTCATGAACGCCAGAACCGGGTCCGGACTTGCCATTCTTCTCGTCGTTGCTCTCTTTGCGGCGGCTCTCGATTATGTCGGCCGTCAAAGCCGTCCCCAGCACTTTGTGATCCCGTTTCAAACCGGCGTTGAAATCGCCTCTGAGGCCGCCGGCACCATTGACGTCATCGCCGGAGAAATGCTCCGCCAGCCCGATTACGTGGCGGTGGTCGAGGGCCATACCGGCCCGCGTGGAGACCCGGAGATGAACCAGGCCCTCTCCCTGGAACGGGCCGGGAGAGTCGCCGCTGATTTGGCCCAAAAGGGCGTTTCCCGGGATCGGATACAGACTCTCGGCGCTGGAGGCGCCGCCCCGCTGCCCCAACAGCCCGATGAGGGGAGCCGGTCCTATTCCAGACGGCTCCGGCGGGTGGAAGTCACCCTGACCCGACAATAGCTCGCGGCGTGGCTGACGGAGCCACCGGCGGCTTGCCTCTACATTCCACAGGAGATGATCCATGAAACACTATTTCACCCTCGTCGTCGTCGGCATTCTCTTATGGGTCCCGTCCGCCCCGGCTTTCGACTACGTCGAGATGACCCCGCTGGCGGAGCGGATCTCACCTAAAATCCAGGACTGTCGGACCACTGATCAGCTCACGGTCCCCATCCGGACCTCCGGGGCCTACGTGGTGCCGCTCATGGGCAACGGCTACGCTCTATCCACCGAGCCGGACAGCCTCTTTGGAAAACGGGACCTCGACGTGCGGTTGGTCCGACAAAACCGGATCACCGATCAGTTGGCCGCTTACATGGCCTGCGAGATGCCGATCCTCGGCGGAACCCAGGGGATGATCAATCTGGCCGCCGACATCACCGAAGCCGATCCCCGGACCGAGATGGTGGCGATCTATCAACATGCCTGGTCCAACGGGGGGGATGCCCTGGTGGCTCGGGCATCCATCAAGACTCCGGCCGACCTGAGCGGCGCCCGGATCGCGGCCCAGGCTTATGGCCCTCACCTGGAATACGCCAATCGGGTGATCGCCGACGCCCGGCGGACCGTCAAGGAAGGGGGCGGGACCTGGACCGACCCGACCCTCGTTTACACCGAGGACCTTCTCGGCTTTGACGGCCATACGCCGGGCCGGGCCTTTCTGAGCGACGACGGGCTGGACGCGGCCTTTGTCATGACCGCCGACGCCAATGTGTTGACATCGGGTGGAACCACCGGGACCGGGGCCGAGGGCTCGGTCAAGGGAGCCCACATCCTTTTGTCCACCAAATCGGCCAGCCGGGTCCTCTCGGAAATCTA
Organism: uncultured Desulfobacteraceae bacterium; assembly: GCA_964633575.1. Classification (GTDB taxonomy): domain Bacteria; phylum Desulfobacterota; class Desulfobacteria; order Desulfobacterales; family JAABSP01; genus CAYNGG01. The sequence goes on along the minus strand of CAZWGY010000313.1, from coordinate 4,203 downwards.
TGTGGTCCG
>CAZWGY010000313.1:0-4094 GCA_964633575.1 uncultured Desulfobacteraceae bacterium | reverse complement strand
CGGTCAACAACGAAATCCAGAACGGGTTCGTCGATCGGGGGCTGATGCGCCAGGCGTATGCCCTCGATATGGTTCGGTGGGATTACGGGGCGATTTCCGGCGGGCTCTTTGATCAACGCCGCGCCGAGCTGCCCGGCTTTGACGAGGGTCAGGCCGGCCAGGTGGTGGACCGGATGAAGCAGACCGGAGACCTTGAAAAGGAAACCCTCTTTGCCTTCGAAATCAACTTCAAGCCGAATCAGCAGGGATTTCCGGTCAAAACCTACGAGGACGAGTTCGACCGGGTCATCGAGCTGGCATCCACTTACGGCGGAGCGGTCCTGACGGTCGAGGGCCACTCCGATCCACTGAATTACCTTCGCCGAAAAGCCAAGGGAGCCCCGCGGCATGAGCTCCGGAGCATCCGTCAGGCGGCCCGGAACCTGAGCGTCAACCGGGCCATGGCGGTCCGGGACGCGATCATCGAGCTGGGGGAAAGCCGGGGAGTGTCCATGGACGAATCCCAGTTCGTCACCGTCGGCTACGGCATCACCGAGCCCAAGACCGGGATGTGCGGCGGCGATCCCTGCCCCCCCAAAACCGAGGCCGAATGGCGGTCCAATATGCGGGTCAGCTTCCGCATTGTTCAGGTGGAGGCGGAGGCCGATGTCTTCACCCCCATCAACACCTGGTAGGAGGGCGGCATGAAACGCGCAATGGCAGTTTTGATCGTCCTGGCCATCGGCCTGTGGGGTTGCGGCGAGTCCGAATCGCCAGAGCCGCCCGAACCGGCCGGTTCGTCCGGGACGACAGCGGCTCAAAGTACCCCGGCTTTCACGGTGGCTGAGGCTAAAAAAGCGGTCTGGCCCCCGCCCGGCGGGGGTGAAATCGACCAACTCGACCCGATGCCCACCCGGGCCAACTACCTGGCGGTTCTCGACATGAGCGGCTCCATGCGGGACGCCGACTGCGCCGGCCAGTATCCCAGCAAGGCGGAGGCGGCCCGTGCCGCCCTCGACGCCTGGCTCCGGAGCATCCCGGAAGAGGCCAACATCGGCCTGGTGATCTTCGCCTCAAGCGAGGTCAAGCTGGCCGTGCCCCTGGGGGTCGATAACCGTCGGGCCTTCATGGCGGCGGCCGAGGCGGCTCAGCCATCCGGTAAGACCCCGCTCAAGGACGCCCTGAGCCTGGCTCGGGCTGAGCTGGAACGCCGGGCCCGATACCAGCAGGGCTACGGCGATTACCGGATCGTCGTCATCACCGACGGGATGCACAGCGACGGACAGGACCCCCGGCCGGAAGTCGATGCGATCCTCGGCAACCCGGCCAACCCGATCCTCATTTACACCATCGGCTTTTGCATCGAGGGCTCCGCCCTCCACCAGCCCGGCCGGACCGTTTACCAGAGCGCCCGGAGCCCGGAAGAACTGACCCAGGGGCTCCAGCGGGTCCTGGCCGAGTCCCAGGCGTTCGACGTCATCAAGGAGTTTGAAGCCCAATGAAACATCGCACACCGATTCGTTTGGTCGCCGCCCTCGCCCTCGCCATGGTCCTCACCGGCTTGGCGATGGGTCCGTCCGACGCCTCCCAGTGGAAGCGGAAGCCGGACGTTATCATCGCCTGGACCGCCTGGGCCGATGCCGAGGTGGTCAGCAAAATGGCCGCCATCATCCTGACTCGCGGGATGAAGTACGACGTCGAACTCACCCTGGCCGACATCGCCGTCCAATACCGGGGCGTGGCCGAAGGGGACCTCGACGTGATGCTCATGTCCTGGCAGCCCAAGACCCACGCCGACTACCTCCGCCGTTACGGGGATAACCTGGTGGACCTCGGAGCCATCTACTCCGGGGCCAACCTGGGATGGGTGGTCCCGGACTACATCCCCAAATCCGACTTATCAGGTATTCCGGACCTGGCCAGGCCAGAGGTCCGGGAAAAGCTCGGCGGCCGGATTCAGGGGATCGGCGCCGGAGCCGGCCTCATGGCCATGAGCCGGAAGGCCATAGACGCCTACGGGCTGGACTACGAGCTGGTCGTCTCCAGCGGCCCGGCCATGGCCATGGCGGTGGGCAAGGCCGTCGCCAAAAAGGATTACATCGTGGCCACCGGCTGGCGGCCCCACTGGAAGTTTTCTGAATATCCGCTCCGCTACCTCGATGACCCCAAGGGGATATTCAAGGGCAAAGAGTCGGTCCACGCCATGGCCCGGCCGGGGTTCAAGGAAGATCTCCCGGAAGTCGCCGGGTTTTTCAGCCGGATGGAATTTTCCCTCGCCGACCTCGAGTCGATCATGGCCGAAGCCCGGAAGACTTCCCATGAGGAGGCCATCCTGAGCTGGGTGGAAGCCAACAGCGACAAGGTCGCCTACTGGATGCAGGGCAAAAAATGACCCGAGTTCGACGATGGTCGATGACGTCTCCGGCGGCCATCGCCGCCGGAACCCTCTCCGCCGCCCTGTTTCTCGTCTTTCACTACATCCTCGTCCTGCCCCGTCACATCTTTTTCGGGGAATTCGTCATCGCGCTGGCTCTGGCGGCCCTTAGCTACCCCGGCTTTTTCCTCGTGATACCCCGGAAAATGACCCTGAGCGACCGGTTGGCGGAGATCGCCCCCCAGATCGGCATGGCCCCCGAGGAAATGGCCGCTCTCATGGAAGAGAGCCGCGACAAGATCGCCGACCTCCGCCAGGTCAACCTCGAGCTGGACGGCGAGGCTCACGACCGGGTCGAGCGGATCGCCGACTGGGCCGAGCGGATCATCGCCGGGTTCACCGACGACCCCGAGGATGTCCACCGCTCCTGGAATTTCCTCCATCACTACCTGGATGCCACCGTCGAGGTGGTCCGCCAGTACCGCGAACTCAAACGGAAACGCGCCGGGACCCGGGTCCGGGAGGTCCTCGACAAGGTCGAAGACACCCTGGCGGAAATCGAAGACGTCTTTTCCCGGCAGTATCAACGCAACCTGGACAACGAAGCCCTGTCGCTGGATGTCGATATCGACGTCCTCCGGCGGATGATGCGAAGCGAGGGACTATAGATGACAGACACTGATCCGGCGGCCGCCCCCGAAGGCGCCGTGGCCATCCGCGAGGACGGCGGCGTAATACCCATCGACAGGCTCCCCGAAACTCAGCGGAAACGGGTCCGGGAGCTCATGGGAGAGATCAACCTGAACGACTCCGGCAGCATCCTGTCCTATGGGGTGGAAGCGCAACGGGAGTGCGGACGGGTTAACGAGGAGATGCTCAAGGGGGTCCGGAACAAGGACATCGGCCCGGCCGGGTCGGCCCTGAGCGACATGATGTCCCAGATCCGGGGGATCGACACCGAAAAGCTGAAATCAGGGCGGGAGCCCGGCTTCTTCGGAAAGCTCTTCGGACGCCTCAGCCCCATCGCCCGGTTCCTGCAACAATACGAGACCGTCGAGGGCCAGATCCGGAGAATTGAAAAAGCCCTCGAGAGCCACCGCCACCGCCTGATGCGCGACATCACTCTCCTCGACCGGCTCTTTGACACCTCGCTGAACTACTTCGCCGACCTGGAACTCCATATCGCCGCCGGCAAGCTCCGGCTGGAGAAGGCGGAAACCGAGGAAATCCCCGCCGCCCGGATGAAGGCCGAAGAGACCGGAAGTCCGGTGGACGTCCAGAAGCTCAAGGACCTCCAATCCATGCGCGACGACCTCGAGCGGAAAGTCCACGACCTGATGCTCACCCGCCAGGTGGTCATGCAGAGCCTGCCCTCCATCCGGATGACCCAGGAGCTCGACAAAAGCCTCGTCAACAAGATCCAGAGCGCGGTCTTGAACACCATCCCCCTGTGGAAAAACCAGCTCGCCCAGGCCGTGACCCTTTTCAGGACCAAAAAGGCCGCCGGAACCCTCAGCGCCGCAACCGATCTTACCAACGAGCTCCTGGAAGCCAACGCCGAAAACCTGGCCCAGGCCAACCGGGAGGTCCGGACCGAAGTCGAGCGCGGCGTCATCAGCATCGAAAGCATCGAACGGGCCAACACCCGCCTCATCGACGCGATCCGGGAAAGCATCGATATCGTCGAGGACGGCAAACAACGCCGGGCCGAGGCCGAGCAGCGGCTGTTGAATTGCGAGAC
>CAZWGY010000312.1:0-5702 GCA_964633575.1 uncultured Desulfobacteraceae bacterium | reverse complement strand
GATTTTGTTCCGTTATTTGGATTTTTATCCCTTTTGCCGAACCCGCCGGGCAAAGCTGCCCGGCCCATTCTCAGAACCTCAAGCCCGACCGGGAGACCCATGACCGAAAACCGTTCCGATTTCGTCCATCTGCACGTCCATACCCAATACAGCCTGCTCGACGGAGCCATCCGGATCGACCCGCTCATCAAACGGGTTCAAGAGCTGGGCATGGGGTCCGTGGCCATCACCGACCACGGGACCATGTTCGGCGCGGTGGAGTTCTATGAAAAGGCTCACAAAGCCGGGCTGAAGCCGATCATCGGGTGCGAGTGCTATCTGGCTCCGCGCCGGCTCACCGACAAGACCCCCGAGGACGGCAAGAACCTCTCTCACCTGGTTCTTCTGGCCGAAACCCAGGAAGGCTACCGGAACCTCTGCCGGCTGGCCACCATCGCTCAGTTGGAGGGCTTCTACTACAAGCCGCGGATCGACAAGGAGGTTCTCCAGGCCCACGCCGCGGGGCTCATCGCCATGTCGGCCTGCCTCCACGGGGAGATTCCCCGCCTGATCACGGCCGGCCGCCGGGAAGCGGCCGACGAGGCGGCCCGGTGGTATCAGTCGGTCTTCGGGGAAAACAGCTTCTTTCTGGAGGTCCAGAACAACGGGATCGAGGAGCAGACCGCCGTCAACGAGGCCCTCCGGGAGATGAGCGGAAGGCTTTCCATTCCGCTGGTGGCCAGCAACGACTGCCATTATCTCGACAAAGCCGACGTCCGGGCCCATGACGTGCTCCTCTGCATCCAAACCGGCAAGACCCTTCAGGACGCCGACCGGTTCCGGTTCGGAACCGATCAGCTCTACTTCAAGTCTCCCGAGGAAATGTACGGCGACTTCGCCGACTACCCCGGAGCCCTGGCCAACACCGCCGCCATCGCCGAACGCTGCCACGTCGAGTTCGACTTCAACACCTACCACTTTCCCAAGTTCGAGACCGAAAACGACCGGCCGGTGGATGAGGTCTTCGAGGAGAAGGTTCGGGAGGGATACGCCCGGATCATGGATCGGGTCCGGGAGAAGCATCCGGATATGGACCCGATCCAGTACGAGGAGCGGCTTGACTACGAGATCGGCGTCATCCGGGACATGGGGTTTTGCGGCTACTTTCTTATCGTGGCCGACTTCATCGAGTACGCCAAGTCCAACGACGTCCCGGTGGGGCCGGGCCGGGGGTCGGCCGCCGGGAGCCTGGTGGCCTATTCCCTCGGGATCACCGACCTCGACCCCCTGGAGCACGGGCTGATTTTTGAACGATTTTTGAATCCCGCCCGGATCAGTATGCCGGATATCGACGTGGATTTCTGCATCAACGGCCGGGAGCGGGTTTTCAAGTATGTGGTGGACCGATACGGCGGCGGGGACTACGTGGCCCAGATCATCACCTTTGGAAAGCTCAAGACCCGGGCGGTGATCCGGGACGTGGGCCGGGCTCTGGACATCCCTCTTAGGGAGGTGGACGCCATCGCCAAGATGGTCCCGGACGTCCTCAACATCAGCCTGGACGACGCCCTCAAGCAGGAGCCCAAGCTCAAGGATATGGCCCGAACCCGGCCGGAGATCGACGAGCTCATCAAGATCGCCCGAACCCTGGAGGGGCTCCCCCGCCACGCCTCCACCCACGCGGCCGGAGTGGTCATCGGCGACCGCCCCCTGGTGGATTACATGCCGCTCTACCGAGGGAAAAAAGGGGAAGTGGTGACCCAGCTCGACATGAAGCGGGTGGAGCAGATCGGGCTGGTGAAATTCGACTTCCTCGGCCTGCGGAACCTCACCGTCATCGATAACACCCTGAAGCTCATCGAGTCCGGGGGCGGGACTCCGCCGGACCTCTCGACCCTCGATCTCGAAGACGAGGCCACCTATCGGCTCCTGTCGGCCGGGGACACCACCGGGGTCTTCCAATTGGAAAGCTCGGGGATGAAGGACCTCCTGGTCCGGATGAAGCCGGCCTGCTTCGACGACGTTATCGCCCTGGTGGCCCTTTACCGGCCCGGCCCGCTGGACAGCGGGATGGTGGACGACTTCGTCGAACGGAAGCACGGCCGGAAGCAGGTGGAATACCTCATTGACGAGCTGGCCCCGATTCTCCGGAACACCTACGGGGTGATCGTTTATCAGGAGCAGGTGATGAAGATCGCCGGAGCCCTGGCATCCTATTCCATGGCCGAAGCCGACGGCCTGCGGAAAGCCATGGGCAAGAAGATCGCATCCATCATGGCCGAGCACCGGGACCGGTTCATCAAGGGGGCCCAAGAGAACGGGATATCCAGGGACAATGCCCGTCGGATCTTCGATTTGATGGAAAAGTTCGGCGGCTACGGGTTCAACAAGTCCCACAGCGCGGCTTACGCCCTGATCGCCTACCAGACCGCCTATCTCAAGGCTCACTACCCTGTGGAGCTGATGGCCTCCCTGCTCACCTCCGAAATGCACTCCATCGACGGGGTGGTCAAGTTCATCGCCGAATGCCGGTCCCATGACATCCCGGTGCTCCCGCCGGACATCAACGAGAGTTACAAGGTTTTCACCGTCACCGACGAGGGAATCCGGTTCGGTTTAGTGGCGGTCAAAAACGTCGGGGAAGGGGCCATCGAGGCGATCATCGAGGAACGGGGGGACCGGCCCTACGAGTCGATTTTCGACTTCTGCGAGCGGGTGGACCTGAAAAAGGTCAACAAGCGGGTGGTCGATAGCCTGATCCGCTGCGGGGCCTTTGACTCCACCAAGGCCCGCCGGTCCCAGATGCTCGCGGTCCTGGAGGAGGCCCTCGATTACGGGGCCCGGGCCCAGAAGGAGCGGACCGACCCTCAGCTCGGGCTTTTCGACACCGCCGAGGCGGCCCAGCCGCTCAACCCGCCCTCGCTGCCCCGGTTGGCCGAGCTCGATGAGCACGAGCTGCTGACCATGGAAAAGGAGGCTCTCGGGTTTTACATCACCGGCCACCCCCTGCGGAAGCACGAGGAGCTCCTCAAGCGCTTTTCGGACACCGACACCCAGCGGCTCAAGGAGAAATCCGACGGAGAGATCGTCCGGGTGGGCGGGATCATCACGGCGGTCAAGAACATCCGGACCAAGCGGGGGGAGCCCATGGCCTTTGTCACCCTCGAAGACCTGAAGGGGACTCTGGAGGTGACGGTCTTCTCGTCGCTCTACGAGGAGGTGGAGCAACTCCTCACGGACGACCGCCCGGTCCTCGTGGCCGGTCAGCTCCAGCGTGAGGAAAACGCGGTCAAGCTCCTGGCCGACCGGATCATCATCCTGGAGCAGGCCGAAGAGGTCTGGACCGGCACCGTCCATTTCACCCTGGACGTCACCCGGACCGACGCGGAGAAGCTGGCCCGGCTCAAGGAGATCCTGGGGCGCCACGCCGGGGACTCTCCCGCCGTTATCCACCTGCTTCACCCGGGCCGGAGCCGGACCCGGATCTCGGTCTCCGATGCTCTCCGGCTGAAGGCCGGTCCGGCCCTGGCCGAAGAAGTCGAGCGGCTGTTCGGGTATCCGGTGATGGAGACGGAGGCCAGCGCCCCGACCCTTTCCCGGAACGACGGGCCCCGGCGGGGCCGGTCCGACCGGGCCCGGGCCGGATCGGCGGCCTAAGTCATGAAGACGCTCAGGACGTCCTTGCGGGCGTTGACGTGCTGGATGGTGACCCGGACGAGGTCCTCGGGCTTCAGGGTGACGCCCGAGGGCACCGGGACGGGGCATTCGATGAGGTATTCGGGGACCAGCGCGGTGTAGCCGGTTTTCCGCCGGGTCAGGACGATGGCCTCCTCGCGCCGGCCCACCTTCCCCTCGAGGTACTTGAGGAGCCAGTAGCGCTTCCGCCGGTTCTGGAGCCGGGAGACGGCGCTGATATGCCCCTGGAGAGCGGTGATGGCCGAGTCGATCTCGTCGGCCGCATAGGGTTGCTCCAGGCCGAAGACGGATCGGATCTGGCGCTGGGTGATCAGGTCCGAATACTTCCGGATGGGCGAGGTCCCGGTGAGGTAGGCGTCCAGTCCTAATCCCGAATGGCGCTCCGGCCCGTGGCTCAGGACGAACCGGCTCAGGAGCTTCCGCTGCATCCAGTTCTGAAACAGACTCCCCTCTCCATCCCGGAAAAGGCGTTCCTTGGGCGCGGGCTGGGACCGGAAGATGGCCGGGAGGCCGTGGTCGGTGAGGAACCGGGCCATGAACCAGTTGGCCATGATCATGAGCTCCGAGACCAGAAGGCGGCCGGGGCTCTCGCGGTTTGTCCGGACCACGTTGAGCTCCCCCTCGTCGGTCATCCAGATGTTGAGCTCCGGGAGCGTAATCTGGACCGCCCCGTCCGACAGCCGCCGCTCCCGGAACTTCCGGGCGATGGCGTGGAGGCGGGCGATCTCCGGATGGTCGTCGGCCACCTGGTTGACATCAAAGTAGCTCCACTGGCGGTTGACCCGGATGAGGCTCGGAACGATCTCAGCGTCCCGGACCTCCCCCGCCGGGGTCACCCGGATCAGGGTGCTGATGGCCGGCCGAGGCTCTCCGGCCCGAAGGCTGCACAGGTCCTCGGCCAAAGAAGGCGGGAGCATGGGGATTTTCCGGTCCGGCATATAGATGGATGAGGCCCGGGTCATGGCCTCCCGGTCGATGGGGTCATCCCGACGGATGAAATGGCCCACGTCGGCGATATGGACCCCCACGCGGAAGCCGTCGGCCAGCTCCTCGAGGCTCAGGGCATCGTCGTAATCTAGGGTTGCCTGGCCGTCGATCGTGATGAGGTCCAAGTGGGTGAGGTCCCGCCGCCGGGTGTCGCCGACCGGCATCCCCGGCTTGGCCACCAGGGCGTCCGACCGCTCGATGACAATCTCGGAAAACCGGGTGGGGACCTCCAGCCGGTAGATGTCGATGTTCTCGTCCGGACCCCAGACGCCGAGCCGGACCAGGATCTCGAACAGGCCGTCCCCCATCTCGGCCCCGGCCCGCTCGACCATGGCCCTGGCCATGTCGAAGTGAGGGCTTTCCTTTTCGATCAGATAGGTTGACTTGAGAATCTCGATGACCTCGGCCTGGGCCTCGGTAAGCTCCGACGGCGCGGGCGGGCTCCCGCCGTTCAGGACCCGCTTGATCCAGTCCCCCCCGGCCTCGATGATCCGCTGCCGGCGCTCCGCCTCCCGCTCCTGAGCCTGGATTTGTTCGACCTGCTCCGGGGTGTAAGGGAAAAACCGGTGGTTCTGGAATTTGAAGTAGGTCCGGTTGGAAAACATCCCCCGGACCACAGCGGCGCGATGGTCGTCGGTGATTTCGGTCGAAAAGGCCAGCTCGGTTATCGTCTCGAGATCGACCCACTCCGCTTCCGGATGGATCACCTCCCAGAGCTCCTCGATGTCCAGAGTATCGACCAGCGCCGCCCGCCGGGCGGCGGTCTCCTTTAAGGCCTCCACCTGCCCGTCCCGGCTCAGCCCCGACGGCAGGGTGGCTGAAGGCGTGAACAGGACGCGGTTTTCGGTGAGCTTCACCTCACGGTTGCCCTCGTTCAGCAGCCGGAGGCGCCCCCCTTTGGCTTCGACCACCACGGCGGCGAGGATCTTTTGACGATCAATGTATTCAACAATCTCTCCCGGTTCCATGGACCGCTACATACCAATGGGGCTCCGAAAAGTCAACGTATGGTTGATATCGATTGACCCCAAACTGGGCCT
>CAZWGY010000311.1:0-5716 GCA_964633575.1 uncultured Desulfobacteraceae bacterium | reverse complement strand
GCAATGATTTTGATCGACTGAGCCGGGCCATCCGGTCTGGAAACGGGTTTCGCTTTCTGGTGGCCGAGTATAATCTGCGCCATTACCGGGACCTGATCATCCGCCGGCTTAAAACCCTTCATGCTCGAAGCCTGGTTTACCCGGTTAACCTGGAAAACCCCCACGATTTCAACGCGCTCAAACAGCGATTGGCGGATCTGGCCGCCGACGCCGGCTCATCGAGCGGTACGATACCCTCTGGCTGGACACGACCATGGTGGTCACCGACTACTTTCCCCTGCCGGAGCCGGTGGACCTCCGGCGCTACCGGCCCAACCGGGTGATGTACGGGACCGACTTTCCCAACATCCCCTATGCGTGGGACCGGGAGCTTATGGCCCTCCGGTCGGCCGGGCTTCCGGCCGATCACCTGGCCCGGCTGCTGGGGGGAAACGCCGCGGAGTTTTTCGGGATCGAGGGGTAGGGAATGCGGACGGGGAAGAACATGTCCAAGGATGTCCTTGTATGTCCGTGTGGGTCCTTGTAGGTCCTTGTAGGTCCGTGCAGGTCCGTGCAGGTCCTTGTAGGTCCTTGTAGGTCCTTGTAGGTCCGTGCAGGTCCGTGTGGCTGTATGGCCCCCGTGGCTCCATGCCGGGGCGGTTAAATAATGGTGGAGGCGTCCTGGGGGCGCCGCGCCCCGGCCCGGCGCCTCTAGTTCCCCACCAGCCCCTTGTCGATGGAGTAGGCGGTGAGGGCCGAGACGTTGTGGAGGTCGAGCTTTTTCATCAGGTTGGCCCGGTGCTTTTCGACGGTTTTGACGCTGATGCAGAGGTAGTCGGCGATCTCCTTGTTCTTGTATCCTTCTCCGATGAGCTTGAGGATCTCCTTTTCCCGCTGGGTCAACGACTCCCAGGCCGGCTCGGTCCGGATCGTCTTTTTTCCGTCGAGGTAGCCGGTGAGGACCTTTTCCGAGATGTCGGGGCTGATGTAGGTTTTTCCTTCGAGGACGCTGTTGATGGCCATTACCAGCTCCTGGTGGGTGGAGTCCTTGAGGCAATAGCCGTCCGCGCCGGACTGGAAGGCTTCGAGGATATATTCCTCGGTCTTGTGGATGGTCAGGGCCAGGACCCTGGTCTCCGGCGACTGCCTTTTGATCTCCTTGATGGCGGCGAGTCCGTTCATTTTGGGCATGGCCAGGTCGAGGAGAATCAGGTCCGGGGTCGTCTCGGCGACGATCCGGATGGCTTCCATGCCGTCTTCGGCCTCCCCGCAAACATCGATCGTTTCGTCGGCGGTCAGCAGGGACCGGAGCCCCTCCCGGAGGATGGTGTGATCCTCGGCGATGACGATCCGTTTCTTGTTTTCCATGATATCCGCTCCCGTTATGATCAACCGACAAAATCATCATCTGAAAAAGTACAGGATATTTTGCCAACAACTACAGTGAATATCCCATATACCACTTCCCGCCCATTTAGTAAAGATAGGAGGAGAAAAGCCAAATTATCGGATTGATTTGAATCCAGCAAAAAGGCGGGACCCTATCTTATGAATATACTGATTATCGAAGACAACACGCAGATGCGGGACATGATGACCCAAATACTTCAGTCCCAGTTTCCCCGGACCCGGGTTTCCAGCGCGGCCACGGTTCATGATGGGTGGGACCGGCTGCGGGATGACGCCCCGGGGATCGTTTTCGTGGACATCCGGCTCCCCGACGGCAACGGCCTGGAGATGACCGAGGCCATCAAAAGCCGGTACCCGGAGACCCGGGTGGTGGTCAATACCAGCCATGATTTCCCGGAATACGAGGAGCTGGCCTACGATGCGGGGGCCGATCATTTTTTTGTCAAACTGGCAACCGATGTCCAGGACATCTTTCAGCTCGTCGAGGAGATGATGGACGGGTCCGACGACGGCGGCCGGGGAGCGATGTGAGGTGCCGATGTTGAAACAATGGATACCGTGGACGTTTCTTATCAAGCGGACGGCCCGGGCTTATGGGGTGATCGACCCGGTCAGCTTTCTGGCCCGGCTCAGGCGGTTTGCTCAGCCCTCGGAGGTCCAGGAGCCCATCGAGCTCCTCCGGGCCGGGATCGAGTTCCATGCCCGGGGGCTCATCAACACCAAGGCCATCCAGCACAACCTCGACTGGCTCTGGCCCTTCTGGGTGGAAAAGCAGTTCAACCCGCAAGACCCGTCTTTTATTCCCCGGGCCTTTTCCTTCAGCCACGTCAATTTGACCCATCGGAGCTGGACCGCCGTGGGCCGGCCCCATCTCCCGCTCTATCCGGTGATCGACCCCCGGGGCCTCCTCACGCCGCTCTACAACGGCTGGTCCATCGACTGTTGGGTGGTGGCGGCGGACGGGCGGCGGCTGTACCCGTCCCGGACGGAATCAGCCGACCAGTCCTGGGAGATCGACGACAATCCGACGGTCCGGACCCGGTGCGAAGGCGATGGGCTGATGATCACCAGCCGGGTTCGGGTCGAGATGGACGGGGATCGTCCCGTGGCGGTCCTCGATGCTCATGCCGAGGCCGACGGGGACGGCTGGCTGGCGGTGGCGCTCCGGCCCTACAATCCCGAAGGGGTTCAGTTTATCGAGCGGATCGACTACGACGGCGACTCCCCGGCCTTTCTTGTTGATGGCAAGACCGAGGTGAGGTTTGACGCTCCGCCCGCCCGGCTGGCCTTTTCCACCTATCATGAAGGTGACGTGATCCACCGGTTGACCGACGAGGCCGGTGATCCGCCGCCGTCCGCCGTCTGCGAGGTGGGGATGGCCACCGCCGCGGCTCTCTTTCCAATGGGGGGCCGGGGACACCGGGATGTCACGGTCCGAATCCCCCTCGCCGAGGAGCCCCCGTCGCCGGTTTCGGTGCTGCGCGGGGAGGTGCCCGAGGCCCCGGCTCAACGGGGATGGGCCGAAACCCTGGCGGAAACGGCGGCCCTCGAGGTCCCCGATTCGAAGATCACCTTCCTTTACGACGCGGCCGTCCGGACCCTGATTCTCCTGTCGGCCCGGGACGTGGTGCCGGGGCCGTACACCTATCGCCGGTTCTGGTTCCGGGACGCCTGCTTCATGTTGAACGCCATCATGGCCATCGGGCTCACGGACCGGGCCCGCCGGATCATCGAGACCTTTCCCGCCCGCCAGAAGCGCTCCGGCTACTTCCAGTCCCAGGAGGGGGAGTGGGACTCCAATGGCCAGACCCTCTGGATCATGGCCCGATACGCTCAACTGACCGGGGATGCCCCGCCGGATGAGTGGATGCGGGCGATCCGGGCCGGTGCCGACTGGATTCGGGACAAGCGGGTCCGCGACGCCGACGGGGTCCCCCATGCCGGGCTTCTCCCGCCGGGGTTCAGCGCCGAGCACCTGGGGCCCAACGACTATTACTTCTGGGACGACTTCTGGTCCGTCGGGGGACTCCGGGCCGCGGCCCGTCTGGCCACCCGGAACCGGGATGAGCGGACCGCCCTGGCGCTCGAGCGGGATGCCCTCGATTTCGAGAGGGACATCCTCAAGAGCATCGCGGGAATTCCGGACCGACAAGCTCAGGGGGCCATCCCGGCCACCCCGTACCGCCGGATGGACGCCGGCGCGGTGGGATCGCTGGTGGCCGATTACCCCCTGGGCCTCTTCCCGCCGGGTCATCCCCGGATCATGAAGACGGTTGACTTTTTGATCGACCGGTGCTTTCAATCCGGGGGGTTTTTCCAGGACATGATCCATTCGGGGATCAACGCCTACCTCACCCTGGACATTGCCCAGAGCCTTCTCCGGGCCGGAGATGACCGATACCGGGACCTCATTGGCGCGGTGGCCGGCCTGGCCTCTCCCACCGGGCAGTGGCCCGAGGCGATCCATCCCCGGACCGGCGGCGGCTGCATGGGTGACGGCCATCACGGCTGGGCGGCGGCCGAATGGGCGATGGTCATCCGGAGCCTCTTCGTTCGTGAGGAGGGAGATGAGCTGATCATCGGCTCCGGGATCTTCCCCGACTGGATCGAGACCGGAAAACCCCTGGGCTTCGGGCCGACCCCGACTCCGGCCGGCCCGGTCACGGTCCGCCTGATTCCCGACGGGGATTCCCTGGAGGTGACCCTGTCGGCCCGCTGGCGCGAGGCCCCGCCGACGGTGACGGCCCGGGTGCCGGGCTATGAAAACGCCGGGCTGGTCGCCGGGACCCCGGTTCGGCTTCGCGCACTGAAACCTTGAACCGGCCGTGTTCATCATTTGTTAAACCTAACCCCCCTTCCCTGAAGGGCTATGCTTTACATACACTTAGGACCGGGGGAGGAGCGAGATTCCTCAACACGCCCAAGTCTATCCGCAGATTACGCAGATTGACGCAGATTAAAAAAATAGAAAAAATCTGTGAAAATCCGCGCAATCCTCAAACAAAGCGCGATGGCACAAGTTCAGGGGTTAGACGAGGCGGGCGACCTCGACCGGCCCAAACGATAATCATGGCCCGTGAAACCTTGAACCCATCGGGACCGGAGCAATTCATGACATCCACTGACATCGTGTTGGGGATAGACATCGGCGCCACCCGGACCAAATACGGCCGGGTGAGCGAAGCCGGGGAGATGATCTCCGGCGGCGACCTCGAGACCCGGTCGGACGAGCCGGTGGACCGGTTCTGGGAGCGGCTGTTTTCGGCCGTCGAAGCCCTCGGTGAGGGCGATGACGAGCCGCCGCGCCTCCGGGGCGTCGGCGTGGGGGCCCCCAACGCCAACCCGTTTTCCGGGATGATCGAGGATCCGCCCAACCTGGGCTGGGGCACCGTCGAGGTGGTCGAGCGGGTTCGGGACCGGTTCGGGGTTCCGGTGGCCATCACCAATGACGCCAACGCCTCGGCAATGGGGGAGCTGACCTTTGGCGCGGCCCGGGGGATGTCCCACTTTATCCAGGTGACCCTCGGCACCGGCGTGGGGTCCGGGATCGTGGTGGACGGCCGCCTGGTCCACGGCTATAGCGGATTTGCCGGGGAGCTGGGCCATGTCACGGCGGTCCGGGGCGGCCGGGTCTGCGGCTGCGGCAAGCGGGGGTGCCTCGAGACCTACGCCTCGGTGACCGGCCTCCGACGGACCGTCTTCGAGCTGTTGGCCGACCGGCCGGACCCGAGCCCCCTCCGGAAAGTCCCCTATGACGCCCTCGACGGCCGTCGGGTTTTCGAAGCGGCTCAACGGGAAGATCCCATCGCCCTGGAGGCCTTTTCCCGGACCGGCCGGTTTCTGGGTGAAGCCCTGGCCGACGCGGTGGCCCTGTTCAGCCCCCAGGCAATCGTCCTCTTCGGCGGCCTGGCCGCGGCCGGTGACCTCATCTTCGCCCCGGTCCGGACCCGGATGGAACAATCCCTCTTCCCCGTCTTCCGGAACACGGTCCGGGTGATTCCCTCGGCCCTCCCCGCCGACACCGCCGGGGTCCTCGGCGCCGCGGCCCTGATCTGGCGGCCGGGGGCGATGCCGGACGCAAGGTAACCCTTGACGCCATCTCGGCGATTGCCTACGATCATGACAAAAAGGAGCATCCGCCAATGGCATCCTTACCGCTGCTAAAAGATGAGGGATTGACCTACGGGGACTATCGCCGTTGGACCGACGGGGGCCGGTGGGAGCTGATCGACGGGGTCCCCCACGACATGAGCCCGGCGCCGTCCACCGAGCATCAACGGATTTCCATGGCCCTGGCATCGACCATCCACGCCCTCCTGACCGACCG
>CAZWGY010000310.1:0-5747 GCA_964633575.1 uncultured Desulfobacteraceae bacterium | reverse complement strand
GGGGCAACCCCCCGTGGTTGCCCTCGGAAGAAAAATACTTGAAACCCG
This sequence comes from uncultured Desulfobacteraceae bacterium, assembly GCA_964633575.1. Classification (GTDB taxonomy): domain Bacteria; phylum Desulfobacterota; class Desulfobacteria; order Desulfobacterales; family JAABSP01; genus CAYNGG01. The sequence continues at coordinate 5,699 of CAZWGY010000310.1, read as the reverse complement.
AGCGGCAATCGGATATCCCCACTCTACCAGGCGTCGTGAAGGCAATGTGAACTACGGAATCTCAGGGGTCGTTTATGAATTGGATCGTCCGATGCATCTCGGTTGTTGCGCTGATTTCGTTCCTTGGAGCGGTTTCCGCGGTTGCCCAGCTTCCTCCGCCCGCCCGGATCGGGGGCACGGTCATGGTGGGCGGCACCCAATTGTCCCAGCCCGCTGCGGGATACACCTTTGAAGTGACCCGTCCTGACGGCTCGTCGTTCGAGCCTCCGGCCGCGGCAACCGGACTCAACGTGCATGGATGGTACAGCATTGACATCCCGATCTACAAGGAAAGCGAGCAGGAAGGCGGCGCGAAGGCGGGCGACCCGGCGGTCATCCAGGTCTATTCGGATGGCTCCGAGCTGCCGGTGACCGATCCGCCGGACGGGGCCATTGTCGTGGGGGAGAGCGGATCGCTCATCCAGATCGACCTGGCCGTTGGCGGGGACACTCCGCCGCCGGCCAACAGGCCGCCGGTGGCGTCGGCGGTGGCTGACCCGACGACCGCCTCACCCGGCGATCAGGTGTCCCTTGACGGAACCGGATCGACCGACCCCGACCCCGGCGACACTCTGACCCATGGATGGCGGCAGGTGGACGGCGCCGCCGTGAGTCTCGACGACCCGGGGGCCGCCGAGACCACCTTCTCCGCTCCCGACACCGACGGAACGCTTCGGTTCGAGCTGACCGTTACCGACTCCGGAGGGCTGTCGGACACCGCTGAGGTGGCCGTGACCGTTACCACCGGGACCGCGCCCGGCGATCCCCTGCCGCCGGTGGCCATGGCATCGGCATCCCCGACCACCGCCCGGCCCGGTGATCCGGTGACCCTCGACGGGACCGGGTCGAGCGATCCGGACGGCTGGATCGTCTTCCACGAATGGCGGCAGATCACCCCGGATGGGACGGCGGTCTCCCTGGACGGGGCTCGCACCGCCCGGGCCGGATTCTCCGTCCCGGCCGATCTGACCGAGGACACCGTGTTGACCTTTATTTTGACCGTGACCGACAACGACGGGCTGACCGGCGAGCGCCGGGTCGAGGTCCATGTGGTGGTTTCCGGCAACGAGCCGCCGACCGCCGTTGGAGGGCCGGACCGGACCGTCCTGCCGGGGACCCGGGTCACCCTCGACGGAACCGGCTCGACCGACCCGGACGGAGCGGTGGCCGACCTGTCGTGGCGCCAGATTTCCGGGCCGACGGTCTCGCTCACCGAGATCGAGCCCGGCCGGGTCCAGTTCGTGGCCATTGACGGGGACATCGCCGGCAGTGCCCTGGTCTTCGAGCTGACCGTGACCGACGACGGCGGCCTGACTCAGACCGACCGGGTGACCGTCAATGTGACCGCGACGGGCAACCGTCCGCCGGTGGCCGACGCCGGACCGGACCGGACGGTCTCCCCCGGCGAGACCGTGACCCTGGACGGAACCAACTCCAGCGACATTGACGGGGGCGACTGGGTGGTCGGCTATTCGTGGACCCAGGTAAGCGGCGTCACGGTGACCCTTTCGGGTGTCGCCACGGCCACTCCGACTTTCCGGGCTCCGGCCGCCGGGGGGGGCGACAACGCCCTGACCTTCGAGCTGACCGTGGCTGACCGGGGCGGCCTCGAAGGCAGCGACCGGGTGACGGTGAACGTGGTTGGCGACGGCGGCATGGCTCCCATCGCCGAAGCCGGACGGGTCCAGACGGTCAACGCCGGGGAGACCGTTATACTTGACGGGTCCCTGTCGAGCGACCCGGACGGCCAGGTCGTCGGCTACATCTGGGAGCAGATCGACGGGCCTCCGGTGACGCTTGCTGACGCGAACACGGCTGAGGCCCGGTTTACGGCCCCCACCCCGGCGGATGACCATGCGGCCCTCACCTTCCGTCTGACCGTGACCGATGATTCCGGATTGCGGGCCACCGACACGGCCGTGGTCAACGTCACCGCCACGGCGGTCCCGCCGAACGCCGACGCCGGACCGGAGGCGGCCGTTTCCGAGGGGACGACCGTGACCCTCGACGGAACCAACTCGACTGATGGTGAGGGCGCGGCCCTGTCCTTCCGCTGGCGTCAAGTGGGCGGGACCACCGTCCCCCTGTCCGACGTCATGGCCGCCCGGCCCACCTTTGTCACTCCGGCCGTGGGGACCGGCGGCGAGCTGCTCAGCTTCGAGCTCACCGTCACCGACGGACAGGGGCTCCAGGACGCCGACGAGGTGACGGTCACCGTCGAGGACAACGGGATCGTCGGCTTTCCGCCCGAGGTCTTGCCCGTTCCAACGGCCACCGGCCGGCGGATGGGGGTCCGGTCGGTGACCGGGGGCGTGGTCCGGCTCGAGACCCGCCACCCGGATGCGGTGACCGACAAGGCCGGGGCTCCCGAGACGACCGCCTACGGCTTTTTCGATCTCGATATCCGGGTGGAGCGGCCCGGTGATACGGCCCTGATCATCATTTATCTGCCGGAATCGGCTCCGGCCGATTACAAGTGGTACAACGGCGACCCGGCGGGCGGCTGGACCCGACTCAACGGGAACATCACTTACAACGCCAGCCGCAACCAGTTCTATCTGCCGCTGAAGGACGGAGCGGCCGGGGATAGCGATGGAACGGACGACCGGCTCGTCCGTGCCCGCCTGACCGTTGGGGACGGACAGCTCGCCCCCACACCGGTCAACGCCGGAAGCGGCGGGGCGGGAGATACCAATAATTGCTTTATTGACGCCGTTAAAGCGGGTTCGGGGTTCGGGCCGGCCAGAGCAGGACTCGCCGCAATCCTGGGGGCGGCGATCATCGGTATGGCCATTCGGCGGCACGGATAGCCCCCGCCGCCATCGGGACCCCGGATCGGCGGGCGCGATGGAAGGCGTCATCATCCATTAACCCGGAGAGGGATATATGAGCGGAAGATATCTGGCCTGGAGCGCTTGGATGATCGGCTTGTTCCTGGTGGTCGGAGTGGGGTGGACCCCGGCCGCGGTCCCGCTGCGGCCCACCGGCGTGGTGGCCGGGGATCGCTTGGGGGCCAGCATCGGGATATCCGGCGACGTGGCCATTGCCGGAGCTCCGGGTGACGGGGAACGCGGTCCGAGGGCCGGCGCGGCCCACATCTTTCGATACGGCGGAGGGACTTGGAGCCGGGAGACGAAGCGGACGGCGGGTGACGGGATCGCTCATGACGGCTACGGCGGCAGCGTCGCCGTCTCCGGTGATCTGGCTCTGGTAGGGGCCCCTCGATCCCAGCACCGGGGCTTCGGGGCCGGAGCAGCCTATGTCCTCCGCCGACAGGCGGGGGGATGGGTCGAGGATGCCACCTTGACCGCCGCCGACGGAGCGGTCAATGACCATTTTGGCGGCAGCGTGGCCATCGATGGCGATTTGGCCGTGGTGGGAGCCTATCGGGCTGATGATCGGTCCCCGGAATCCGGCGCGGTCTATGTCTTCGGCCGCGATGGCGGTTCATGGCGACAGACGGCCAAGCTTATCGCGTCGGACCGGGGCGCATACAACCGCTTCGGGTGGGCCGTGGCCGTGTCGGACGGATGTATTTTGGTGGGCGCCCCTCACGATGATGACCGGGGAGGGGACGCCGGGGCAGCCTACCTTTTCCGGCAAGACGGCAACGGCTGGCGGGAGCACCGGAAGCTTCTGGCCAACGACGGCGCCGCCGGGGCCGCCTTCGGCTTCTCGGTCGCCCTCTCCGGCCCCTGGGCCGCTGTGGGGGCGGTGGGCGACGACGGCCGGGCATCGGACGCCGGGGCGGTTTATCTGTTCGATAGAGGTTCGAACTGGGGTCAGACCGACAAGCTCACCGCCCCGGATAGCGGAGTGGCGGACCGCTTCGGCGCTTCGATTGCCCTCTCCGGCGGGGTCCTGGTGGTGGGGGCCCCAGGCGCCGACCGGGCCGCGCCGGATACCGGGGCGGCCTACAGCTTTGAATGCCTGGACACCGGGTGGACCGGCGGCGAGCCGCTTGCCGCCGATTCTTTGGACGATGGCGATCACTTCGGCCGCGCCGTGGCCGTCTCCGCTGAAAGCAGTCCGGCTCGGGTGATCGTCGGCAGCGGCGGCCGGTCCTCTTCCCAAAGCGGAGTGGGCGGCGTGTATGCCTTTACTCTGAACATCTCCACCGGCCCGGATATCGCGGTAACCCCCCGATCCCTGACCATCACCCGACCTTACGTCTCCGCCCCCGCCAGAGACGGGCGGACCGCCAATTTTGTCCCCGAATCGGAGCAGGTGGCCCAGGGCCTGAACATCCCGGCCGAGGTCCGGGATTACTGGAAGCAAACCCTCCCCCCTCCGGCCATGCAGCCCGGCGGGTCGGATCTCCCTGAAATCGTCGATTGGCGAGTGAATGACACCGGGATCAAGCACCAGGGAGTGAATTGCGGCTCCTGCTCGGCCTTTGCGGCGGCGGCGCTTGTCGAAAATCTGGTCAACCGGGCCGGTCTGGTGGACGGGGTTGATCTCTCCGAGCAGGTCCTGATTTCCTGCGGCATGGGGAGTTGCCGGGGCTGGTATTCGGACGCTCTGATCTATCTCCGGGATTTCGGCGTACCCAACGACGCCTGTTATCCCTACATCGAAGCCGATGGCGACTGCTCAAAGCGCTGCGCCGTCCCCGATTACCTCATCCGGGCCGTCGAAGTTTCCCCATCCCAGGGCCTCTGGGGGGAAGAGCCCTCGGTCGGACAGATGAAGGCGGCACTCCAGAACGGCCCGCTGATAGTGACCATGCGGGTGCCCGATGACGGTACCTTCGAAGGCGGCGGCTATCGAGGAGGGGTCTATGACTACAACGGCGGGGATATCCCCTGGGCCACCCAAAGCCACGCCGTCCTGGTGGTGGGCTATGACGACACCCAGGAATGCTTCCGGGCCAAGAACAGTTGGGGGGCCAATTGGGGAGAAAACGGCTACTTCCGGATCGCCTACGATGACGTCACCGATTACGTCCGGTTCGGGGGCTATGCCGCCACCGCCTCGGGAGTCTATCTCTCCGGGAGCGCCGCCCAGGTGACCCTGGTCAACGAGGGGACCGACAGCCTGATTATCCACGGGGTGAGCACCGACGTCAATTGGCTGGCCGTCTCCCCCGACACCATCACCGCCATCCCGCCGGGCGGCCGGAAGGACCTGTCCGTGTCGGTGATCGATTGGACCGGGGTGGATGTGGCGACCAAGACCGGCCGGGTCATCATCCGGTCCAATGACCCGGACGAAAGCCGGATCGAGATCCGGGTGGACGCGGTGCCCCCACCCAGCCTGGGGACCCTCGGGTGCTGTGACGTCGATGGAAAAAACGGGGTCGATCTGGCCGACGCCATCCTTTCGCTCCAGGTCCTGGCCGGCGTCTCTCTCCCGCCGGACACGATTCCGGAAAACTTCTTCGGCTCAGCAAACGACGCGGCCGGCGACGGCCTGGTCGGCATCCCCGAAGCCATAAGCGTCCTCCGGCACCTCGCCGACGGCTAATCAGTGCCCATCCAGGAATCGGGAAATTGGGTCGAGATGGATGCGGGGGAAAATTATACCGGAGACTTATGGCGGGTATTCCGTAGGGGCGACCGCCGGTCGCTCCCGCGGTCCAAGGCGGATATCGAAAAAATTGGCCATTTATGGACAGGCACGGGTTAGCACCCGCGGAGTGATGAGGACTGAGTGATGAG
>CAZWGY010000309.1:0-5758 GCA_964633575.1 uncultured Desulfobacteraceae bacterium | reverse complement strand
CCCATAACCCATAACCCAGTCCCGGAGCGCCACGCCGGGGCGTGGTCCCGGCACCGGGGGGTGACTTGACATCGCTCCGGGAAAGGCGCATAGTCGATGCACCAAAACGAATCAACCTAATGCCCGGGGGGATATATGTTTGACCATCAGGCCGCGATCAATCCCGTTTGCCGGCGGGAGTGCCCGACACGCTGGTGCTGCGCCACCGGGTTTCTCGTCAGCGTCCCCCTTTCGGAGACTGAGATCCATCGGATCGCGGATCGGGTCGGGCGGAACGACTTCCACCGGATGACCTCATCCGGCGCCGTGCTTCGGACCCGGCCGAACGGATACTGCGTCTTTTTCGACCCCGTGGTTCGAAGTTGTACCATCTACCCGGATCGCCCCTTTGATTGCCGTTTATATCCGTTCGATTTCTATACCGCTTTTGGCCGACTTCAATGGTTGCTCTGGGACTGTCCCTATTCCCGACGGATGACGCCCTCGACCATCGAAACGGAGCTGACCCGCCTGGAAACCGACTGCCTCGCCGAGCTGGACCGGATCTGGGACTATGAAAACGAGAGCATCGATCTTGACCATCCGGATGGGTTCCGGGTTCTCCGGCGGATGCGGGTCCGGCGCCCGATCACATCTCTTTAGAAAACAGATGGTAGGGAAAAGCCGAATGGGTGTCAAGGGCTATTTCGGACTCCCGATCCGGCCTCGCCCTCCGGCTTGACAGGGCGGAGAAGTTTTTCTAATGTAGAAAGTCGCCGCGTCCGGGACCGGAAACGAATGCCCGTCGCGCCAACCCCCAAATCAGGCAAGGAGATCCATCCATGTATGTTGGCCGTGTCATGCACACCGACCTGGTTACCGTCCCCCCGACCGCACCCCTGGCTCAGGCAAAGGAGATCCTCGCCGAACGGCGGATCGACCACCTGCCCGTTGTGGATGACGGGGGCAAACTGGTGGGCATTCTTTCGGACCGGGACGTAAAGCAGAGCTGGGCTTCACCGGCCACATCCCTGAGCACCCACGAGCTCAACTATCTCCTCGACCGGATCACCGTCGGGGACGTGATGATCCGGAAGCTTATCACCGTCACCCCGGCCGTAACCATCGAGCGGGCCGCCCGGCTGATGCAGGAGCACCGGATCAGCGCTCTCCCGGTCCTCGAGGACGATCGCCTGACCGGGATCATCACATCCACCGACGTAATGGGGGTGCTCCTGGAGGCCATCGGGATCGACACCGACAGCACCCGCCTGACCATCATCGTCAACGACCGGGTCGGGTTCATTGCCGACGTTTCAGGGCTGCTTCGGGAGGCGGATATCCCGATCCGGTCGATTTTCAGTTGGCCTGAAACGCGGCATGACGGCGTCTATCAGCTCGTGATCCGGGTTCCGGCCCGGGACGGGGACCGGGCGATTGCCCATCTCCGCGAGGCCGGGTTTCCGGTCCTCACCGAATATGTCCGGGACATATCCGCTCATCTGGCTCCGCCCCGGCGGGTTGAATGATGCGGCCCTGGCCCCACGCTGATCCGGGGCGGCGGTAGCCTTACATGCGCCCCCTCGCCCGACGCCGGATAATCATTGTCATCAGTCTGCTGGCCCTGTTTGGCCTTGCCGGGGCGGCATGCGGCCTGTTGGGGGCCGATGAAGACGCCCTCCACATCGCCCTGGTGGGTCCCATGTCCGGCGGAAACGCCTCTGTCGGGAAGTCCTTTCGCCAGGGGATCGACCTCTATCTGGAATCGGTCAACTCGGCCGGCGGGATTGGCGGCAAGCCGGTGGTTCTGGACATTTATGATGACCGGAACGACTCTGAGCGGGCGAAGGCTCAGGCCGGGCAAGTGGTCCGGGACAACCGGGCCGCGGCGGTGATCGGCCACCACTACAGCATCTGCTCCATCCGGGCCGGCGAAGTCTATAAAGCCCGTCACATCCCGGCCATCAGCCCCGCCTCCACCAATGTCAAGATCACCCAGGACAATCCATGGTATTTCCGGACCATTTTCAACGACAACTCCCAGGGCCGGTTCCTGGCCACTTATGCCAACAAGGTCTTCGGCTACGATACGGCCTCGATTATCCACGAGGATCGGGAATATGGCGGATACCTGGCTCAGGTCTTCGAGGAGACCTGCAACGCCATGGGGGTCAATGTCCGGTATAAATGGGGCTTCGAGATGGATGACCCCTACCTTGACCAGAGCCTCGTCCAGATCGTCAACGAACTCCAGTACAAGTCCGACGCCGGGGTGATCTTCCTGGCCACCCACGCCCCCGAGGGGGCCAAGCTGATCCGGCTCATGAAGGACGCCCTCGTCGAAAACCCGATCATGGCGCCGGACGCCTTCTCCTCCGAGGCCTTTCAATCCGCCTTCAAGGACCTGCCCAAGGAGCGGACCAACCCCGGCTTTTACACCGACGGGATGTTCGTTACCACCCCCCTGATTTTCGATACCACCAACGAGAAAGGGCTTCAATTCAAAGAGGCTTATCTATCCGCCTACGGCGATGAGCCCGGGTGGCACGCCGCCTTCGCCTATGATTCGGCCATGTTGATTGTGGAGGCCATTCGGCGGGCCGGAGCCGCGGATGAGGATATTCCCCTGCCCAGGCTTCGGGAGCGAATCCGGGACGCACTCGGAGACATGACCAACCCTTATGCGGCCATCGAGGGCGTGACCGGCGACAACTACTTCGACCGCAACGGAGACTCCCAAAAACCCATTTTCATCGGAGTTTACCGGAAGCAGAACATCGTTTCGGCCCTCATCCAGTTCCAGGCCATCTCCAACCTGAATGAGGTGCCCAACTTCGACAAGGCCGTGGAAGAGGGGCGGATTCTCATCTTTGACGGCCGCTACTCCTACAAGATCAATCTCGTCTATACCGGGATCAAGATCAACGAGATATCCGAGCTCGATCCCAAGACCTTCAATGCCACCATCGATTTTTTTCTCTGGTTCCGGTATCGGGGGGGAATCGACCTCCGGAATATCGAGTTTTTAAACGCTCTGGAGCCCATTCAGCTTGGGGAGCCGGCTCACGAAAAGGAGGCCAACGGCCAGATCTACCGACTCTACCACGTCAAGGGTCGGTTCCGGTCCGATTTTCTCCCGACCCAGCATATTTTTGGCCAGCACATCCTGGGGATCAGTTTCCGGACCCGGGGCCTTGACCGGAACAGTCTCATCTTCGTCAAGGATGTTCTGGGGATGCGGCTGCGAAAGGGGCTGTCGGCGGAGGAGAAGCTTCGGCGGAGCGGGGTGATGAAGTCGGTGGACGAGTGGCGGATCAGCCGGGCCTGGTTTTACCAGGATATTGCCGAACGGGACTCGCTGGGCGACCCTAACTATCTGAACCTCCCTGATGGAACCCTCGAATACTCCCGGTTCAATGTCGGCATCCGGGTCAAGCCGGACACCTTTTCCATCCGCCGGATCATTCCCCGGGTCTGGGACGCCTATCTCCTGGGGATCAGCACTATCATGGCCATCTTCCTGTCGCTGTCCGTGCGGGGGCGGGTGATCCGGCCGTTGCCCAATCTCCGGCCCCATGACAAGACCGTCTGGGTTTTTCAGATTGTCTTTGCCATTATCTGGCTTCTCTCCGCCGAGAGCTACCTGCTCCACCGGTTTTCTCTTATGCTGAATCAGACCTATTTCGAGGGGGTGGTTCTCTCCTTTGATGTCCTCTGGTGGCTGGTTACCGCCCATTTTCTGTCCACCGGACTCGAGCGGTTTCTATGGGAGCCCATCGAGGATCGTTCCGGCCGGGACATCCCGCACATCGTCCGGAACCTGGTGACGTTGATGATCTATCTGATGGCCCTGTTCGCCATTGTGGCTTTTGTATTCGATCAGAGGCTCACCAGCCTCCTGGCCACCTCCGGCGTCATCGCCATGATCGTGGGCCTGGCGGTCCAGATCAACATCGCCAACATCTTTTCCGGCATCGCCATCAACCTGGAACGTCCCTTCCGGATCGACGACTGGGTGAAGATCGGCCGGTTCACCGAGGGAAAAGTGGTGGACGTCAACTGGCGGGCCACCCGGCTTCTCACCCGGGACAGCACGATTCTGACCATCCCCAACAGCCAGGCGTCCGAATCTTCCATCGAAAACTTCAGCTATCCATCCGATGCCTATTTCAAGTACTTCACCGTTCATGTTGACCCTTCCCACGAACCTGAGCGGGTCAAGAAGGTTCTCCTCGACGCTGCTCTGGCCACCGACGGAGTCCTCGATAACCCGCCGCCCGGGACCCGGTTTCTGGGCCTCACCAACGAAATGACCGGCCCCTCCGAGGCCTGGGCCGCCAATTATCTCATCTCCGTCTTTGTCCGGGACTACGGTCAGAAGTTCGCCCACAACGAAATGATCTGGCTCAACGTCTGGAAGCACCTCCACCATGCCGGCATCCGCCTGATCACCGAGCGGCATGAGATCCAGATGAGCCTCAAAGGCCAGAAGGAAAAGGTCCCCAGGGCGCTGTCGATCCTCCAGGGGCTGGATATCTTCGAGCCCTTTTCCGACGAGGACCGCTACGAACTGAGTCAGCGAATGAAGCGTCGTCAAATAAAAAAGGGCGATGCCGTCGTCCATCAGGGCGAAGAGGGGGATTCCCTGTTCATCATCGCCGAGGGCGTCCTCGGAATCTGGGCCACCGTGGAAGGCAAGCAAGAGTTGGAAGTAGCCCGGCTCGGGGCCGGCGACTTTTTCGGCGAGATGGCTCTCCTCACCGGCGAGCCCCGAACCGCTACGGTGGTGGCCGTTGCCGACAGCCTCCTTTACGAGATCACCAAGGAAGACATCTCCTCGCTGATGGCCAGGCAACCGGAGATTTCGTGGGCCCTGAGCAATGTCCTCGTCCGGCGGAAGCAGGCCACTGAGTCGGCCGCCGCCGTCCAAAAACGCTCATCCGACGTCGATCGGACCCTATCCGCCCAGATCCTCGGCAAAATCCAGAAATTCTTCGGGTTCCGGAAGCATTAACACTCCCCTTCCCCCCCTTTTCCCACATAAACGAAAGGAGACCGACCGTGGCCTCGTTTCCCGTGCTCGATACACCTCGACTCCGGCTGCGCCGCCCGGCCATCGATGATGCACCTGAAATGCGCCGCCTGGCCGGCGATCCGGCCGTCGCCGACACCACCCTCAACATCCCCCATCCCTATCCGGAAGGTGCCGCTGAGCAGTGGATCACCGGTCAATGGACCGCCTTTGAGGCTGGTACCGACGCCTCCTTCGCCATCACCGAACGGAAGGCGGATCGTCTGATCGGCGTCATCAGCCTGACCGATATCCGTCACGCTCACGCACGGGCGACCCTGGGGTATTGGATCGGCATCCCCTATTGGGGTCGAGGGTTTTGCACCGAAGCCGGGCAAGCGGTGATCGACTACGGATTCACGACCCTCGATTTGAACCGGATTCAGGCCACCCATTTTTCCCGGAATCCGGCATCCGGCCGGGTCATGGCCAAGCTGAGGATGGTCCACGAGGGAACTTTGCGGCAGAACGTCAAGCGCTGGGATCATCCCGAAGACGAGGAGATCCGGGCCATTCTCCGGGCCGATTGGGCGGCCGGCGGGTTTTAAATCTGAGCATTTAGGGCTTTGGCCTTGTGACCCGCGGTTGGAATGCGATATAGTGGCTATCTGAGAATCTGTAATGGGGAGATGTCCATGCGTGTATCTGAATCTCCGCCCTGGGTCGTCAAGCCGCTGGTGCCGGAAGCGGTCTATACCGACCGGGAAG
>CAZWGY010000308.1:0-5775 GCA_964633575.1 uncultured Desulfobacteraceae bacterium | reverse complement strand
AAAAAACAAAAAAATCTGTGAAAATCTGCGCAATCTGCGGATAAACGAAGCGCGAGTCCGGCACAAGTACTAGAGGTTGCCCATACGATCCTGGACCGGCTCAAACGATGATCATGGCCCGATACCCCTACTCGAACCACCTTTCGTGGATCTCCTGGTAATCTCCCCGCTCGGTGATCTTCAGAAGCGCCCGGTTGATGGGCTCGCGATAGGGGCTGTGCTGCTGGAGGGCAATGCCGTAGCTTTGCTCCTGGAAGGTCAACCCGACCACCCGGACCTTGCCCCGGCCGTCGGTGGAGGCGTAGTGCTGGAGGACCGGGGCGTCGTAAACAATGGCGTCCACCATCTCCGACTCGAGGGCCTCGAAGGCCTCCTGTTCGTTGCGGCACCGCATGGCATGAAGGCCCAGGCGGGAAAGATACTCGCCGGCCGCGCTCCGGTCCACGGTGGCGATCTTTTTCCCGAACAGGTCCTGGGGTCCTTCGATGGCCCCGTGGAGCTCCTGGACGGTCACCGTGCTGGTCACGCTGGCGTAGAAATAGGCGAAGATGAAGTAGCCCACGAGAATCCAGATCACCCCGAACAGCCGGCCCGTGTTCCCCTTGGGCGTCTTGTCCCCGTAGCCCACGGTCGTGACGGTCACCACCGCCCACCAGAGGGAGTTCCAGAGGCCCGAGACGTATCTCCGGGGGAATTCCGGGTTATGCCGCCGCTCCAGAATCCAGATGATGTGAGCCGCCATGAGGAGAAAGACCATGAAGACCCCTACCCCGAAAACCAGCTCCCGGGAGAAGAGGACGGCGAAGACCCGCCGGATCACGTCGGCCATGAGGGAGCCGGTGGTCTCCCGGACCATGATCTGGAGGCCCGACTCGAAGTAGGCGTGGGAGAAGTCCAGCTCGGTCTCCCGGCTGAAGGTAATTCCGATCCCCGCGATGGAGACGTCGGCGGCCCCCCGTTCCAGCTCATCGAGAAGCTTGGCGACGGTGTTGACCCCGTAAAGCTCGTAGGTCACACCAAGCTCGTCGGCGATCAGTTCCCAGAGCTCGATGCTAAACCCCGTGTAGCGCCGGTTGTCGTAGATCACAAACGGCTCGAAGCGCTTGGTGGCCACCCGGAGAGGCTGGTCGGTCAGGGATGTCGCGGCCGGAGCCTGAGCGGTCTCATCGCTTTTGCCCCCCAATGTGCGGGCCTCCTTCAGCCATTCGGCCACCTGGTGCTGATGCTTCCGGATCCACTGGCGGGCGTGTTTCCGGATATCGGACTCTAAATCCTCGCCGCCGACCATCCGGGCGTTCTGGCTGGAAATGTCCTCGATGGGAATCGACACCAGCTCCAGGAGCCGCCGGATGTCCGGTCGGCCGTCGAGGAAGTCCCGGTTGGCCACCACCTGGATGTCGTTGGGCGGAAACCCGGTGAGGCACGGATCAGACCCGCATCCGGCGAGACCCGATATGGCCATCCCGGCGGGGGAAGGTGTCCGGTTTCCCGGCAGACTGGGGCGGGGCACCTCCAGCCAGATCACGTCCCGGCCCGGAACCATCTTCCCCACCGTCCAGTTGGGCGTCCAGGTGTAGAAGAAAACCGGATCGCCCCGCCGGTACCGGGCCACGGTTTCGGCGATGAGGAGCGAGTAGTCCCCCTTGACGTGCTCCACCGTCGCCTCCAGACCGTAGGCGGCGAGATGGTGATCGATGAACCGCTCGCACCCCCAGCCGTGCATACACCCGATGAGGTCGGCTTTGCCGTTGCCGTCGATGTCGAACCGTTTCGCCACCGCCGGGTCGGCAAAGTCGGCGATGTTATCGATCCCGTGGGCCTCGGCCGTCTTCCGGTCGATAAGGTAGCCCTGGACGGCCCCGTTATCCACCTGGATACCGACCCGCTCGACCCTCTCCCGGACCGCGGCCGCCTCCAAGAAGACGTCGTGGAGCGGAAACCAGCCGTTGGCCCAGAGGTGAACCCGTCCCTCGGCGGCGGCCCGGTAGAAGGCGGCGTTGTCCATGGTGACCGGCTCGGTGACCGCGTACCCGAGCTCGGCAATCAGTTGACGGTAAATCTCGGTCTGGAACCAGCCGGTGTCCCAGGTGGCCCGGGCCATCCGGACAGGCCCGGCCGAATCGGTCCCGGCCCCGTCATCCGGGAGTCCGAGCGGCGGGCGGGCCGCCAGGGGCGTGGTCAGGATCAGCATCCAAATCCCGAGACAGACGGCCATGACGGCGCGCCGGACGAGGGCCATGATCGTCGATTGGTGTGTTCCCAAACTATTCATGACCCGATTTTGTATATAATGACGGCTGATTTGTCAAATGGCGCCCGCCTCAACGCCGCCACCGGAGCCTTGTCCGAAGCCCGTCAGCTTCAAACTGCATCTCCAGGGTGAGGGCCTCGACCTCGCTCAGCAGAGCCGCATCCGGGTCGGGGGCTGACGGCTGCCGCTGCCGGGTGACGCTCCCGTAAGCCGTGCTGAACAGCTCCCCGGCTTCCCGGCGAAACTCGCCCGGGCCGGGATGGACCGGCAGGAACCCGAAAAGCCGGGCGTGGGCGGCGGCCAGGTCCCCGGCCCCGGCCATCCCGGCGGCGGCGATGGGGTAGAGGTGGCCGAGGTTGTCCATGACCGCCCGCCGGGTTCCCTCACCAGCAGCGGTCCGGAGGGCCGGCAACTGGCGTCGGCAGGCCCCCGGACGGACGGAGAGCCGGGCCCCGTTGGCTCCGGCTTCAAGAGTCCCGGTCACCCGCCCGTCGGCGGACCAGGGGATGTTCCGGATGAGGACATACCGGCCGTCCACCTCGATCCCGTAGCGGAGCTTCATGACTCCCATCACGTCCAGGGTGAGGATAAAGGCGTCCTCGCCGTCGATCCGATAGAAATCCGGCCGTCCGATCCAGGCTCCGCTTCGGAGCCGGGTAAGCGGGGAACCGGTGGCGTCCCGCAGGAGCGCCAGGGTTCGGTCCGGGTCCCGGGTCTCGAGGATCAGGGTGCAGGGACGGGTGAGGATCGACAGGAGAACCGGGGCCATGAGCATCTCCGAACCCCGGCCCAGCGATCTTCCTCCAAAGGCGCCCAAAACATCCCCGGAGCCCAAAGCGATCACCGGGTCGGCGTCGTGGATGGCCAAATGAACCACGGAGACGAGATCGGCCAGGATCGACGGTCCCAAAGGCGTGTGCCGGCCCAGGAATTCATTGAGGACCTCCATCGCCATCCCCCGCCAAACCTTGTCCTGAAGGTTGGCGGACAAGAGCAGGACCGGCTCCGGCGAGAGCTCCGGGACGGACAGCGGCGGGCCGGTTTCGGTCGCGTCCAGCCCCTCACGGAGCGAGCGGTAGATGGAGTTGTCGATCAGCGGGAGAATAAAGGTTTCCATCTCCAGGCCGCCGTCCGGTGTGTCCGACAGCCGGACCGCGATGGGGTCGAAATACTGTCTCCAATACCGTTGGTAGGCATCCAGATAGCCCCGGTAGGCATCGGCTTCCGCCGGAGTCGCATTTTCAACGGGAATCCGGGAAAGCGGGGTCATCTCCGCAAGGGTCCCGAAGGTTTCGCTGACGACAACGCCGTCGTCGTTGATCCGATAGCCGCCGTCCGCATACCGTTCCGGCAGGTAGCCCAGAGCTATCAGGCGCTCGAGGTCCGGCCGGGCCACCCCGTCGGCCCGGGCCAGGAGCCCGGCGGCGGTGATCCGAACCATCTCGGCGGCGGCGACGGTCCGGCGCAACTGGCCGATCTTCACGGTCGGCCCGGTGAGCCGACGGATAAACGGGTCCGAAAGATAAGCGAAAATCCGGGTGGAATCGGTGACCGGCAGTTGAGTGAGCATGTACCGGAGCTCGGGGGAGTCGCCCAGGCTCCCCTCGCCGCCGCGTTCGTGGAGGGCCACCGACGCGGCCAGCTCGTCAGCGTCGGTGGACAGGAAAACCAAATCCCCCCGGACGGCCCAGTGGACGGTCCGGCCGTCCGGCAACCGGTGGGCCACGGTTTCAGTGGTCAGCGGGCCGGTCACCCCGACGAGCCCCAGAAGCCGGGTCATGACCTCCGGCTGAGCCATCCGGGAGACGACGGTGAGCGCGGTCCCGTCGATGAAAAACAGGTCCGGCGCCATGACCGCCAGCTCCGAGACGGCGCCCGATTTCAGGAGCATCTCCAGCCAGCTCCGGCTCAGGCCGAGCCGGACGAGGTACCGGTCGGTCAGGTCGTATTCGATGGCGTTTCCGGTGAGTTGAGCGCCCAGGCTCGAAATGAACTTCGCCCCGTCGTCCAGAAAGGGCATCAGAGCGGATGGTTCCGCCACGTGAACCAGGAACCGGTCCGGCGGGATCACCCGGGCCAGGTCCAGGCTGCCGCCGGCCGACTCCCCCAGCATCCGGTCAAAGGGATGAGCTTCCACCTCCACGCCCCCGAGGTCTGAGACCGGGATCGACCTCGCCGAAGGCGTGGCCGTCTTTCGGGCCGGGTCCGGGGCGAGGACCTGGAGCTGGAGGGTCTCCTCGACCGCGGCCTGGCCTCCCAGCATGCCGAATGCCGACGTCACCCGTCCCCGGGCGCGGCGGGGCGATGTTGCCGCCGGCACCCCGGCTCCCTGGTCATCCATCCAGACCCGGAGCGCCGGGCTGCTCGAGGCCGCCGCGTAGGGCCACCATGCCTCGATCCGGGCCCGGCGGAACGCCGGGATGACCGTTTGGGGAGCCTGCCGGGCCGTCTCCGGGTCCCACCGGACGGCGACGGTTTCTTCCGTCTCCGGATGGATCAGGGTCAGGGCAATGGGTCCCTCGGTCGCGGCATCCCGGACCGCCAGAACCGTGTATTGGTAGGTCTCCGGAGCGCCTTTCGCTCTCCCTTTAGCCGCCGGCGCCGCGACGAGATGGGCTGAAATGAGTCCGCTTTCGGCACCGGGCGGTTTCAGGCGAAATGGGATCGGGCCGGGGAGATCGATCCGGGCGGAATGGATCACCCGGTCGGTTCCCGGCAGGCGGGCATGGGTCGCGTCCTCAACGGCCGCCCCGGCCGGAGCGGGCATTGCGGTCGATGCGGCAAACAGAGCCGCCGTCAGGGTCATGAGCACGGTTTTCATGGGATTACCTCCAGGGTTGGGGTTTGTGGACCACGGGGCGGGATATTCTCGATGCCCCAAAAGGAGTCTATCAAGAATCGTGCCCTTATGGGAAATGATCTGACAATGGCCGGCGGGGCGGGGCTTAATCTCCCGGCTATCGGGCGGTTGCCTCCGAACGGCGGGGGAACTCAGGGATGGGATGCGGGAGGCCATCCGTCCTCTGGCGACCAACGGATGATCATTTCATGGACGGCCGGTGTTCATCGGATGTCGGGGTCGGATTGCCCGCATGATGGTTTCAGGGGAGTTTAGACCTCCGAGGTTTCCAATTTTTTTCATCCCGGCATTGATCAAAGATCAAAGTTTGTGCCGGACTCGCGCTTCGTTTATCCGCGGATTGCGCGGATTTTCACAGATTTTTTTGTTTTTTAATCTGCGTCCATCTGCGTAATCCGCGGATAGAATAGCTTGTGTATAACGATGAGGGCGGAGCCCCGGCTCCCCGTGCCCGCCCTAGTAAGGGTGCCGGCATAACATGGGCGGACACGCAGCCGCGCGGGAATAAATTCCCGCGCTATTACCTGGCGTCCCTACAGGACGCAGACTCACCTGCCCCAATCCGGTCTTTGCATGAAATCGCCCACAAAAGGACGCCAAGCCACAATATGTCCTGTAGGGGCAGGCCCCCGTGCCTGCCCTCGTAAGGGTGCCGGCATAACAT
>CAZWGY010000307.1:0-5776 GCA_964633575.1 uncultured Desulfobacteraceae bacterium | reverse complement strand
TTCAGAAACGCCAGGGCGCCGGCGGCGATGGCCTCTTCCTGAAGGTCATCATAAGCGTGCCCGCTGATAATAATGATCGGCAGCTCCGGTTGAATCCGTTTGGCTCTTTTCAGGAATTCGATACCGTCCAATCCCGGCATTCGGATATCGACAAAAGCGGCATCGAACCGGGCATCCTTTAGTCGTTGAAGGCCGTTTTGTCCGTCCGCCACGTCCTCGGCCTCTCGGTTCAGGAGTGAGAGGAATTCGCAAAGGATTTCTCTCACGATGCTTTCGTCATCAACGATCAGGATTTTTCTACATGGTGTGCTGGTCATTTTTATCCTTCCTTTCCGGTGTCGGTGATTGGCTTGAGGTGTTGATGGGAAAGGAAATGGTAAAAACCGTGCCCTTCCCTTCCGCCGACGCGCATTGAATGGTTCCGTCGAGCTCCTCGACGATGGACTTGCATAAGGACAGGCCGAGCCCGGTGCCCTTGTCCGGGTCCTTGGTGGTGAAGAACGGGTCGAACATCCGGTCACGGATGTCCGGCGGAATGCCGGTTCCATTGTCCCGGACGTCGAGGGTTGCCACGCCGTCGCCCGTGTTATCTCCATCCCGGGTGGACAGGGTGATCCGGGGCGCAAAGCCGGCGTCCGTCCGGGCGCGCTGTTCCAGGGCGTCCCTCGCATTGGTCAGGAGATTCAAAATCACTTCTTCGAGGGAATAGGGGTTGACCCGGATCGGCAGCGGCCCGTTCCAGAGATGAAGCTTTACCATCAGCCCGCGGGTCTGAAGCTGGTTTTTCATCAGATCGATTCCGGAGCGGACCACGGCGTTCAGATCGACGTTTTCCGTCTCCGGCCGTCCGGCTTCCCGAGCAAACCGCCGGACGTGATCGATGATATGAACCATCCGGTCGGCCTGTTCGAGAATGACCTGGAGGCGCCGGGCGGTTTTTTCCGGGTCGAGGAGCTGTCCGGCTTCCAGGGTGATCACCATCATTTCGGCCATGCCCCGGACCCCGACAAGGGGCTGATTGAGTTCGTGGGCGATCCCGGCCGCCATTTCGCCCAGGGAGCGGAGCCGGTCCGAGTGCATTTGGACGGAGCGCTGTTTTTCCAGCTCCGCTTCGGCATGACGCCGGCGGGTGATCTCATCGCGGAGCTGCCGGTTTTTTTCAGCCAGGTTCGCCTGTTGGCGTTTGGATTCCGTATATCGGGCCTGGAGAACGAGGCTTCGGGCGTTGGACCGGAGCACCACCACGACGCCCAAGAGAATCACCACCGCCAATGATCCGGTCCCCACCAGGAGCTGCCATGGGGTCAGGGTGTCCTCGATGGCGTCCCGATCGACCCCGGCCAGCAGGGCGAATGGGGTATTGTGAATCGATGTTCGGGCCATGAACAGGCGGGTCCGGCCGGGAGCGGGGGCGTCCGGGGCGTCCGTCCGGCGGGGAAGGCAATCGGTTTTCAGGTTGCGTTCGGCGAGTTCACCTGATGCCAGGCTCCAAAAATCGCAATTGCCGGGGACATCGGCGAACACCAGCCGCCCCTCCTTCGTGATCAAGTGGTACATGGTGTGAGATACTTCCGTTGAATACCGCACGAAGTGGGTCAGGACGGCTTCGGTGTTCAGGATCGTGATCACGCGCCCGGCCGTCTGATCCTGGAAGATGCATGGCGCCGCGAGGAAAATCCGCGGGTTTTTCCCATCGGAAATCATGACCATGGATTCACCCGCCGTCGATGTCCGGTTTCTCGGGGGCCAGGCTGGTGTCACGGCGTCGGCCCCGTCGGTGTCGGCCAGAATCCGGCCGTCCAGGTCCTCGAAGACAATCCGTTCGTAAATGGGAGCCCCCTGAATGGTTTTTCGGTCGATCACCGTATTCAGCATCCGGTCGATGACAAAGAGGCTTACCCGGAGTCCATAGGCTTCGGACATGCCCAGGGACTTGTTGAGAAAATAGGACGTGATCTCCTGGGATGAGGCCATGGCCCGGATATCGTTGCGCCGTTCCGAAAAGAAATAGCCGATGGACGCGGCCCGCTTTTCCAGATCCAATTGAATGCGGTGCAGGGTTGACTGCCGCAGGGCCATCTGAGCTCGATAATTGGAGGTCAGCAGGAATCCGACGAACCCGGCAAGGAGGATGCAGGCAACGAAAACCGTCAGCGTCGGCCGCTGAATCACCTTTTCGAATATCGAACGGAAGAGCACGGCGATACTCATGGCTTAAGTAGTGTCCATCCATAAATGGCCAATTTGCCCGATACCTGTGTTGCGCTCAAAATTTTATCCTCGAAATATCAGATATATGCCTGCGGTAAAATTTTTCGCGCGCCTTGGTCTCGACCAAATTTTCCGGTTTCTGGATGGACACTAAGTAGTTTTAATCCGCCAGGAACTCCGGAAAATAGGCAAACAGGGATGGATAGTATTTTTCCACGAGCTGTTTGTATTCCCCGCTTTCCTTGATGTCCCTGAAAAACGCATTGAACGCGGTCTTAAGGTCCGTCGAGGTTTTGGCGAATGCGCAGGCCATCACCTGAGGCCGGGAGATCGGCCCCACCACCTTGATTTGTCCGGGCCAGGTCTCCAACGCAATCAAGGCGACGGGAACATCCATCAAGGTGGTATCGGCCATCCTCGCCATGACCGAGGGGATCATTTCATCGAGGTTTCGGTCACTGGGAAAGAGCTTCACGGTTGCTCCCGTGGCATCGAGGCCGTATAAGTCCGGGTCCAGGCAGCTATCTTTCAGGCCGAGGACGCTGAGGCCGCTCAATCGCGCTTTGACGGCGGCAATGTCCGCCGGGATGGAGCCGGCCGGCGCGATGGGCTGAACCGGGGCCGCCGCGTTGGCGATCAGCCAGACGCCGGTGGGGAAGGTGGGCTCCGAAAAATCGACGACTTTCCGCCGCCACGGCAAGACGGTAAATCCGGTGGCGATCACATCGCCCCGGACCGGCGCCTCCCCGATGATCTCGACATCCTCGCCCCGGGGCTTGACCACCTTTCCGGTCAGGTCAGCCAGGATATCCTGCCAGGTGGTCTCCACCAGCGTATATCCGACGCCGAGATGCCGGGCGAATCGTTGCATCAGCTCCATGTCCAGGCCGGCCTGGTTTTCCGTGTTGAAATTGGCGTAAACGATGCCCAGGTGCCGGAGGGTGCCGGCCTCCTGGACGTCGCTCAAATCCCCGGCCGCGGCCCTGGAGAGGCCCACCGCCAGCATCAGTAACCCCACGATGAAGATCCGTTTCAATCCTTTTCCAGCCAGATGGGTCATGGTATTTTCCCTTCATTCAGTTTACTAACATGGATGACGAGCCATTTCCGCGCAATCATGAATCTCGGTTCAAGGCGTGATTGATCATCACGGCATCTGGTTTCCGTTAAGCTCCCGGGTCCCCCTCGAAAAAGGGGGCCAGGTAGAGAAAGATCGCCGGATAATACTTTTCCACCAGTTGATGATAGGTGCCGTCTTGCCATAAGGTTTGAAAAAACCGGTTGAACTCGCGCATCAGCGCCGTCGATGACGGGGCCACGGCGACTCCCATTTCCTGAGCTGGGGAAACCGGCCCGATCACCTTGATTTTCCCCGGCCATTTCTGGAGGGCGATCAGGGCGTCGGGGATATCCAGCAGGGTGGCATCGGCCTCGCCGTCCATCACGGCGGGGGCCAGCTCGCCCAGATTTTCGCTCTTCGTGTACAACCGGATCTCGACCCCGGTTTCATCCAACTGATAGAGGCTCGGGTCCAGGCAGGTGCCTTCCATGGCGAGGATGGTATGGCCCTTCAGGAGGCCCCGGACCCGCCGGATGTCCTGATTGAAATCGCCGCTGGGGGCAATCGGAGCGATGGTCGAATCAGCCCGGGCCACCAACCAGACGCCGGTGGGAAAGGTGGGGATGGAAAAGGTTACGACCTTTTCCCGCCAGGGCAGAATCGTCAATCCGTTGGCGAGAATGTCGCCCTTGACCGGGGTGGCGCCCATCACCCGGATTTCGTTGTCATCGGGCTGGACGATTTTACCGGTCAAGTCCCCCAGGGCCTCACTCCAGGTGGTGGGCACCCATTGGTAGGCCACCCCCAGGTATTGAGCGAACCGTTGCATCACCTCCACGTCGAGCCCATCCAGGGTGCCGTCTTCCAGGCGGACGAAATGAGCATAGGGTATGCCGAGATGCCGAAGGACCCCGCGCTCCCGAACATCCTGAAGATCGCCGGCCCCCGCTGTACCCCCGACGCCATTCCATAAAAACAGGAAACCAATGACGGCGGCTACCGCCCAATCCCCCAAGCGCTTTGTTCTCATTTTCCGCATCCTTATTTCGGGTTAAGGAATCCCGACGATTTTGACCGTCTCATCCGCCGTTGATTCCGGAACATAGCCAACGGCACCGGGAGTGCGGGCCACGAAATCCACCACGTCCTCGGGGCCGGCCAGGGTCGGGGGCATCCGGCCGCGGCCGGTAAAGACCATCTTCTTCCAGTAAATCGTAAATTGGGAGGGGGTCTTCTCGACATACTCCCGGACAAACGCATCGTGGACCGCTCCGTTTTTCAGGGTGACAAACTGAATCCGCTGATTATCCGGCCAGCGGCTTTTGTTTCCCAGGAAAATCTTCTTCACCTCCGTCCGGGTAAGGGCGTCCACCGCGATGTCCGGGTGGACGATGAGCACGGGGATCTCCTCGGCGGCGCCGATGGAGACAAACCCGGACAGGATGCCGGTCAGCGCGATCAGGGACGCAACGATTCTGATAGTTGACATGGTATTGATGTCCTCCGGATTTCAAAATGTAGCAATAGCGGGTGGCCTACGGGGATTTCCAGTCGCCCACCCCATATCGGTCCAGGATCTCCCGGAGCCCGCCGTTTGCCCGGAGCTCGGCGATCCCCTCTGACAGGATCGCCGCGTAGGTCCGGGATTCGGGCAGGCTCGGGGAAAACGCGATGTAGCAATAGGCCGGCTCGTCGCCATACCCGGCAACTTCGATCTCATCCAGAACTCCCATTCGTTTCGCGACCCAGCGGATAGCGGCTTCCGTATCGACGACCACATCGATTCGTCCCGTCAGGAGCTTTTTCAGATTCCGCTCCAAGGGCATATCCCCGGTCATCACCTGAACCCGGTCCGGATTCCGTCGATTGGCGTCGATATAAGTATTGAGCCAGACCCGATAATCGTAGCCGCCGATCACCCCCAGGGTGATCTTCTGGATGGATTCGAGCCCCTGAAAGCGCCATGGAATTCCCCGTTTGACGTAAAACGCCAGATAGTTCCGGGCCAGCTCCTCCGCCGGAAAGACAAACCCTTCGGCATCGGTTCTGGATGCCCCGATGACGCCCGTATAAACCCCGTTTCGCGTATCGGTTATGGCCCGTTTCCAGGGAACCGTCCGATAGACCACTGAAATGCCGCGGGGCTCGAAGGCCGCCCGGGCCACATCCACCATGTAGCCTTCAGCGCCGCTGTTGGGTTCGGCATTAAACGGGGGCCATTCATCCGCCACAATGGTAATGGTCTCGGCGATGGCGCCTGACGCGGCCATTGCCATCAGAGCCATCATCACCCCGGTCCGCCACCACATATCTCGTCTCCTTTCTCTTTCGACGCCGCCATTAAAAGCTGAACGTCATTTTGGTCGCGAAGAGATACCAGTCTTCCTCGAACCCATCGGGGTTGTATTGAGGAAAGAGATCGGCCACCCCGTTCATCCGATGGCCCTCGAGCTTGAGGGTCCACGATTCGCTCAGGTCGAAGCGGGTGGTCAGGGCGAAATCCTT
>CAZWGY010000306.1:0-5786 GCA_964633575.1 uncultured Desulfobacteraceae bacterium | reverse complement strand
GATGGACAGGCCGATGGGGGAGTGGACCTGGTCGAGCCGGTCCTGGCCGACCCCGGCATCCCGAAGGGCCGAATAGATGGCCTCCCGCTTTTTCCGGCTCCCGATCATCCCGATATAGCCCGCGTCCGTCCTGAGGGCCGCTTCCAGGACCGTCCGGTCGTGGAGATGGCCCCGGGTGACAATCACGATAAAGGCGTCCGGATGAATTTCGAGGTCCGCGAAAGCCGTTTCGAAATCCGGAATCACCCGGACCGACCGGGCCTCCGGAAACCGCTCCGGGCTGGCCCACTCCGGCCGGTCGTCGATAACCACCACCGAAAACCCCACCGCCGCGGCAAACCGGGCCGTGGGCCGGGCCACGTGGCCGGCCCCGAAGATATAAAGCGTGCCGGCTCCCCGAATCGGCTCGGCGATGACCAGTGCATCCGGCCGATCGATGACCCGGACCCCGCTTCCGGATTTGTCCCGGAGCATCGCCCGGGCGGCATCCGGGAGAGGCGATCCCCCAAAGCCCTCGCCCTCCGGAGTTGCCATGAAATGCTCGACCCGACCCATTTCCCGGCCGTCACGCCGGGCCAGGCTGATCCAGATGGCCGGCTTTCCGGCCTGGGCCGCCTGGTGGAGCCGGTCAAAAAGCGCGACGGTTTCAGGGGTCGGTTTTATGCGGTCGAGGAGAACCGTGGCCCGGCCCCCGCAGATCATCCCCGCAGACGCGGCCTCCCCGTTGGTCATGTCGATATCGATCAGACGGCCCTCGGTGGCGCCCGCCCAAACCTTATGCATGGCCGCGACCATCACTTCGTTTTCCAGGGTCCCGCCGCCGATGGTGCCGGTGGCGTGGCCCTTTTCGTCGATAAGCATCCGGGTGCCCACCTCACGAGGGGTGGAGCCGCTCTGGGAAACAATGGTGGCGATGATCACCGGAACCCCGTCTTTCAGTTGACGGCGGGCGGTCGATAGCAACTCGGTCATGGCGTAAATCCTTTCTCCGGCGCCAGGAGCCGGAAATTTAATGGTTGGGCTTCCATTGCGTGCTCATGCCCGAGGATACCCGCCCCGGACAACGATGGCAGATGCGTTGACTCCGACTTCCGCTCACCCCATCCAGACCCCGTACCGAATCCGCCAGACCACCGGCGGCAGGAGGGCCAGGAAGGCGAAGACCGCCAACCCGGCCATTATCCGCCGGCCGGACTTTCGGAGCCGGGTCGTCGCGGCCGGGGCGAGGTCCGGGACCCGCCTTCCCACCTTGACGGCAGCGGCGGCGGCGATTCCTTCGGCGGCCACTAAAGCCAAGGCCCCGAACAGGGGATAGCCCACCAGCCGGTGGTCCGGGAGAAACAGGCACCAGGGACAGTGGTGGTGGAGCACCCCGTAATGGTAAGCGGACAGAACCCGGACCAAGGTAATGGCGGCGGCCGGGAGGAAGGCGGTTGTCGCGACGCTTGTCCCGATGGCCGAACGCCGATCCGGCCACCGGGATCGTGCTAACCGGGCCGCCCCGGTCAGGGTCGCGGCTCCGAGGACCAGACAGGCTCCGACCCAGAACCGGTCCGGGAGTCCGGCGGTGGTCCGGGCCGCCTCCGGTGACCGGATCTGGTCGTAAACAACGGCGCAACAGCTCACCGGCTGATGGAGGTCCAGAGCGAAGACGGCCCGTGCGGTCTCGACGGCTCCCAGGGCCACCACCGGCAGGGCCAGGAGCAGGAGCCGGGCCGCCGTCCGGGTCAGGGGACCTTCGGGATGACACCGGTTGAGGCCCTCGACGACTCCCCAGATAAACAACAGCCCCAACCCGATCCCCCGGAGCGCGAAGGCCCGCCCGCCAAGTCCGCCCATCCCCTGAAAGACCCCGGTCCCGCACATGGCTCCGGGCACCAGCCCCGGCAGGATCGCCGTGACGGCGACGACGAAGAGTCCGGAGGACAATCCGGCCAGCCCGAGGGCCAGCCGGCCGGCGACGGCGGCCGCTTCGGCGTCGGCTTCCAGGGCGAGCTGATCCCGGTCGGCGGCGCCCGGCGACCAGTGGAGGATAATCCGGAGCGCGGTCCACCCGGCCAGGGCCAGGATCAGGAGAGTGATCCCGTCGGCGGTCAGAACCGCCAGGACGGCGGGGTGAGTGATCACGCTTCCCGCTCCAGGCGGCCGCCGGTCATCCGGTAGCGGGGACCATGATCCAGGGGCGGCCGGAGCAGGCGCGGGTCATGGCCGGCGATGATCACGGCGGCTCCGGCTCGGGCCGCGTCGGTCAGAGCGGTCAGGATGATCCGGGCCCCGCCGTCGTCCTGGTGAGCGGTGGGTTCGTCAGCCAGGATGATGGACGGATCCCCGGCCAGGGCCCGGGCCGCGGCCACCCGCTGGCGCTCTCCGCCGGAAAGGCGACCGGCCGGCTCGGTGGCCAGATGGTCGGCCCCCATTCGGCTGAGTGCGTCCCAACCCCGTTGACGGATTTCGGCGAGGTTCGGATGCCGGGCGATCAGCGGGAGGAGAACGTTTTCCAGGGCGGTGAGGTCCCCGAGGAGCCGGGCATCCTGGAAGATGATCCCCACCTGGCGGCGCCACCGGTCCCGGTGAGGGGCAAGCCATCTGGAGACGGCCCGGCCATCCCAGTGAACCTCACCGGCCGTGGGCCGCCGGAGGAGGGCGATGATCGACAAGAGCGTGGTCTTTCCGGCGCCGGTGGGGCCGAGGATGAGCGCGGTCTCCCCGGCGTCGAAGCCTGCTGTGACCCCGGCAAGGATCGGACGGTCGGCCATGCCGGTCCCCCGCCGAATAAAGTGGACTCCATGGCAGGCCAGCCGGCTCATAGCGATTCAGCCCCGGCAACGGGGTCGGCGACATCCCCGGAGGCGGCCCGGAGTGCCGGGAGGACCGCCGCCGCCATGTAAGGGATCAGGACCAGAGCGGCCAGGGTCAAGAGGGGCAAAAGGGCTCCGGATGGGTCAAGCCGGAGAGCCGGTGGCGGCCCGGACCAGCCCAAAAGAAGGGCGCCGGGCCAGCGGATTCCCGGCCAGTGGACCAGGGCATAGCCCGCGCCCATCCCGAGGGCCGCGGCCGGGAGTCCCACGGCCAGAGCCCGAAGAAAAGTCAGGCGGGCCACGTCCCCGGCGGTCCAGCCCAGAGCCCGAAGGAGGGCGATCTCCCGCCGGCGGCCCCAGGTCGATCGGACGGTGGCCAGAACCAGAAGCGCAAGCCCCAGGACGGCGGGGATGAGCGAGACGGCGACGAGGCCCCCGCGCCGGGCCAGATCAGACCGGTACCGCTCGACCACCGCCCCTCGGGATGTGATCCGGACCGGCCAGGGAAAGGCGGCGGCCAGGTCCGGTTGAATGGCGTCGGCCTCAGCGTCGTGGAAGACGTCCACGGCCAGGTCGCTGACCGCATCCGGCGGGATTCCCAGGAGGCGCCGGGCGTCGGCCGGGTCGAGCCAGACCAGATCATGGGCCGGCATGGAAAGGGATTCGGGAAACCGGCCCGCCACCCGAACGGTCACCAGATCGACTCCGGTCAATTGAATGGTCCCGGCGTCCGTCGCGGAAATCCCCGGCCCGACGATGCCCTCCCCCGGCGCCGGCGGATCGGGAGCGGTCTCCGGGGCATCGGGCGCCCCGGGGAAGCGGGTGACCACCGTCACCGGTCCTTCCGGACCGGCGGCCGTTCCCCAAATCCGCGGACGGATTCCGATAACGCCGGGGACCGACCGGGCCGAGGCGATCCCGTCGGATTGGGGCAGGGGGAGAAATCCGGCGCCGCCGACCCGTCGGACCACCAGGTCGGGACCGGCGGCCAGGAGTTGGGCCGAGGTCTCCGCGAGGCCCTGGCTCAGAAGCATCGCGGTGCCGGGCAGGGCCACCAGAGCGGCCAGGCAGAGGCCCAGGAGAATCGATTCGGCGGGGTAGCGGGTGAGGTCCCGGACCGCCCAGAGAGCCATGGGACCGGGGCGGCGGAAGATCACGGCGAAACCGGAGGGATCACGAGAAAAGCCGGGTCGGGATCGGCCGGCGGCAGGGTCGGCAGGTGGCGGGGATCAACGGCCGAAGACCAGAGGTCCGGGTGGCGTAAGGGCCGGCCGGCGGGCACCAGGGCGAGGGTCGTGAGATCAAAGGCCTCCACGAGCCGGGCCGACGGGGACTCAGCCGGATCGCTCCTAAAAGCCGCGTCGGCCGCCATGACCAGAATGACCGCCAGGGTCCATGCGAGCCCGCCCACCAGGACCTTCCGGCACCGGTCCAGGTCGTCGGCCGGGGCTACGGCTGGTTTTCGGGAACCGCCGGCTTGCCGGTGATCTCGGTCCATGCGGCGTCGTCCATCTCATCCAGGCGGAAGGTCCGGTCCCCGCCGTGCCGGCGCTGGAACGCCTCCACGTGGGAATCCTCGGCAATGGGAACCAGGGCCGGGCCCATGGGGCCCACCACATCGGAGCCGGCTACCCAGGTGACCCGCCGGGCATCGACCGCCCGGCCGGTGAAGTAGTCGCGGACAACCGGCCGTTCCAGCGCATCCGGGGAAATCCCGAGAAAGACTTCGGGATGGAGCCAGGTCCGGATCATGCAGCCGGTACCGCAGAAGTAGAAGGTCCGGCCGTCTTTCAGGGCGATGGCGCTGGCGAATTTCGGGTGACGGATCACCTCCATGGCGCAGACCGGGCATCGGTCGCCCTCGCTGACCCGCATCCGGCCGTCGGCATCCAGCGGGCGCTTGCCGGGGATTGCCGATGGCGAGTCCGCGTTGGCCGGCCCGGCGCCAAGCGCCGCGGCCAGCAGTAGTCCGGTGAGAACCGCCCGAAGGGCGCGGTTCGGAAATCGGTTTTTCATTGAGCCTCTCCTTTCCCGTCGGTATAAGGGGGGTTGGAAACGGGGATTGCCAGGAGCCAAACCGGCTATTCACGCCACAGCGTGACGGCAATCCCGCCCACTACCGCCATCCGGCGCGTCGCCCCGAGGCGAAGGGCGCCGGGAAGCCGGATATCGCTCATGGTTGTACACCTTTTCCCAAAACACGGCAACCCCCTGATAGAGGGTCCGAGGTGACCGGGCCGGACCTCACCGCCGCCTTTCTGTTGGGGCTTCTGGGGACCGGTCACTGCGTGGGGATGTGCGGCCCCCTGGTCTTCGCCTTTCCCGGCCAGACCGGGCGGGTCCGGGCCCATCTCTATTATCACGCCGGACGGATTCTCACTTATGCGGCGGTGGGGGCTCTGATGGGAGCGATCGGGTCGGGGCTGGTCCGGGCCGCCGGCGCGGCCGGGGGTGACGGGATGGTCCTCGTGGCGACGGTTCAGGTGGGGCTGTCGGCCGTTGCCGCGGTCGGGATGATCCTCTTCGGGGTGATCCGGCTGGGGCTGATCCCGGAGCCGGACTGGATGGCCGCCGCCTCGCCCGATCGGCTCCCGGGGTTCCGGCAAACCCTGCGTTCAGCCACCGACGGCGGGGCCGCCGCCATGTTTCCCCTGGGGCTGATGATGGGGCTGTTGCCCTGCGGCCTTTCGTTTGCCGCCTTTGCCATGGCCCTGCCGGTCGGGGGGCCGGCGGCCGGGGGGTTGATGCTCTTGACCTTCGGCCTCGGGACCCTGCCGGGGCTGATGCTGGTGGGCGTGGGCCTGGCCGGCCCGGTCCGACGTTACCGCGCCGCCTCGGAGATCCTCTCCGGGATGCTCATGGTCGGGATGGGGGCTTCCTGGGGAATTGCCGCGGTGATGGCGCTAATGGGGTAAACCCTCATGATCTGGGTAGGCAAAACGATCACCCCCGTGCATGAAAATGGTTTAAACCACGAAACACACGAAA
>CAZWGY010000305.1:0-5823 GCA_964633575.1 uncultured Desulfobacteraceae bacterium | reverse complement strand
CTGGAACCATCGGCTCTCCGACTGCTTCCCGGCTTTCGCCGCCTCGATGACCTCCGCCGCGTAGTCGGCGATGTCGGCGATCTTGTCCTTGGGGACGTAGGAGTGGGCGCCCCGGCGGATCGATTTGACCAGGTTGTCGGGGCTCAGGGCATGAGCGGTGAGCATCAGGGCCGGGATTCCCTTTTCGGTACACTTTCCCAGGAGGTCGTATCCCCGGACGCCCATGATGTCGAGGATCGCCGCGTCGTATTGATTTTTGTTCAAGAATTTTTCAGCGGTGGCGAAATCCGGTGCGCTGTCAATGGAGCACATATCGAGCATTTCCTCTAAAGTTTCGAGGATATCCGGTTCGTCGTCCACGATCAACAGCCGCTTACCTTTCAAGAATGCCTCCGCGTTCTCCATCGTTGCCTCTCCTTCGGTGTCCATCCATCCGTTTCATGAACGGGGCCAAATTCCTGATGGACTACCATAAACTGAATAGCGTTCACGGTCAATCGTTTTTTCTGGTGCCGGGCCGCCCGTGGACGATACTGTTGGCAAATGATAGTAGCAGCCATGGCGCCGCTAAACCTAACCCCCCTAGCCCCCCTTCCCTAAAGGGAAGGGGGGAATGATCATCCTGTAATTTCAAACAGATCAGGTAATTCATGTCACCCCCTCTCCTTTAGGGGAGGGGGCCGGGGGGAGGGGTTAGCGAGGCTTACCGAATTGCCCGACGGTATCATGGACGTTCCGGCGGTCAAGCGGGTTCGGCCGGAAACCAGACGCTGAAGGTGCTTCCCCCCGAGGTCAGGCAGTCTCCTCGATCAGTGCAGTGGGGGCAGTCGCTGATCCGGCCGGGGCACTGGTCACTTTCCTTTGGGATAAACCGGCAGCGGGATGATTTCATCTCGATCCGGAAGCCATACCGATGGGAGAAGTTCCGCATCCTCAAGAGGTCGGCCCCTTTGCCCCCGGCGTTGAAATCGAATGGAGAACGGGTGGAGTAGTTGCCGGTCTCCTGGGTGACGTAAAAGCCGTCGAATATCCGCCGCTGGGAGTCGTCGGTGATCCCGACGCCGTAGTCCCTGACGGCGAGCTGGACCCCGTTGCCGGCGGGCTTGATGGTCAGCTCGATCCGCCCCTCGTCGGGGGTGTTTTCCACCGCGTTCCGGATGAGGCCGTCCACGGTTTTCACCAGCGGCTCGGCCGGCATCTTGACGGGCGGAGACGGGGCGAAATCAGTGATGATCTCGATATCCCGGTGGGCGAAGTCGGGCCGGAGGTGGTTGAGCTGCTGGGCCACGAACCGGTCAAGCTGGATCTGTCGGGAGGGGAGATGGTCCGGCCGGAACCGGCTTTCCACCTCGGCCCGGATCGTCCCGGCCAGAGCTTCGTCCCCCCGCTCCCCGGCGATGACCCCCTCCATCTGGTCGAGGAACTGCTCGTAGAGCCGGAAGAGATAGGCCGGCGGATTGTGGCCCCGGGCCCGGACGATGTCGTCCACCTCCTCCTGGATTTCGCTCAGCCGCTTGAGGTTCCGCTGGGCCCGGTCCAGGGTCGGCCGCCATCTGTCCTCGGGAAGGGCCGAAAGGCGGCTTTCCAGGATGTTCAGGGAGCCGGACAGGACCGAGAGGGGGGTTTTGAGCTCGTGGGAGAGGTGGTTGACCATCCGGCTCCGGGCCCGGCTCAGGGAATCGAGCTCCCGGTAAGCGGTTTTAACCTCTTCGGAAAACCGGGCGTTTTCCACGGACAATGCCACGGTTCCGGCGATGGTGCCGAGGAGCTCGACATCCTCATGCTGAAACGCTCCGGCCTTTTTGTTCATGGCCGCCAAAACCCCGATGATCCGCTCCGAACTCCGCATGGGGACTTCCAGAAGGTTTCGGGTCTGGTAGCCGAGCTTCTGGTCGCGTTCGGGATAGGCTTCGGGCATCTCGTCGGTATCGTTGACCATCAGGGGATCGCCGTCCCGGATGACCTGGCCGGCCATGATCTGGTCGATGGCGAAGCGGTTGCCCTTGACCCGTCGTTCGGTCTCGATGTCGTCGTAGGAGGCTCCGGGAATGAAGAGCTCTCCGCGTTCCTCGTCCACGAGGACCACGGCGGCTCCCTCGGTCTCCAGGAGCCCCCGGATTTCCCGGCTGATGTAGTCGAGGAGGTCCGGGAGGTCCGGGTATTCCGGAAGGGTGGCGCTGATCCGCTGCATGGCCCGGTTGATCCGGGCCAGCCGCTTTTCCTGGGTTACGTCCCGGTGGATGAGGACGATCCCCTCCGGCTCCCCGGCCGTTGCCGGGTAGATGGCGGCCCGAAGGACCACGTCAAGGATCCGGCCGTCCCGGGTCAGGCGCCGGGTTTCGTGGCGCATCACCACCCGGTTTTCGATGAGGGACTGGATTCCCTGGCGGGTTTCCTCTTCAAGACCCGGCGGGATGTAGGGAATCCGCCGGTCCCGGATCTCGTCGAGGTGCCAGCCGAAGACTTCGGTGAACATTGGGTTGACATAGGAGACCCGGCCTTCGACGGTGAAGACGACGATGGGGTAGGGCATGAAGTCGATGAACCGCTTATACCGCTCACTGGACTCCAGAAGCGCCGTCTCGGCCCGTTTCCGTTCGGTGATGTCCTGGAGGGTCTCGATGGCCCCGATCACCTGGTTGCGGGCGTTGTAAAGCGGCGCGGCGGTGAAAAAGAGCCATTTGCCGTCGGTCCCCAGAGCGGGGAAAAACCCCTCGGCCTCGTAAGCCCCGTCGATGACCCGCGAGGGGCGGAACCGGTCGGCGTAATAGCGGATGAAGTCCTTATGGTCCGCGCCTTCCACGAGGAGGTCGGCCATCACCGGCCGCTCGTGGTCATAGAAGGCCATCCACTGATTCAGGGTGCCGATCATCCGGTGAGCCGGGAGGCCGGTGAGGGTCTCGCAGGCCCGGTTCCAATGAGTAATTCGGTGGGCGTCGTCGATGACGAAGGTGGGGATGGAGGACCCGGCAACGATCCCGTAGAGAAGACGCTCGTTTTGCGCCAGACGCGCTTCCACCTCCCGCCGTCGCCGGGACTCCCGTTCCAGCTCCCGGACCCGCGCTTGTAAGGCCTCGTCAGCCGATCGATCGCTCATGGGCGCCCTCCGTCGGTTGCCGCGGTCCCGGCGGCCGGGGATAGTCCCGGACCGCCTCCGGGTTCAGGGCTTCCGCTTGTCTTTGAAGATGTGGTTGGAGATGACCACCCGCTGGATCTCGGAGGTCCCCTCGTAGATGGTGAAGACCCGGGCGTCCCGGTAGTACCGTTCCACCGGGTAATCGGTGGTAAAGCCGTAGCCGCCGTGCATCTGAAGTGCCTTGCCGGTGATCCGGTTGACCATCTCCGAGGCGAAGAGCTTGGCCATGGATGCCTGCATGGTGTACTTTTCCCCCCGGTCCTTGGTGGCGGCCGCCGAAAACATGAGCTGCCGGGCCGCCTCGATCTCGGTGGCCATGTCGGCCACCATCCAGCGGAGCCCCTGGAATTTGGAGATCTTCCGGCCGAACTGGTCCCGGCCCTTGGCGTACTTGACCGCCGCCCCGAGGGCCGCCGAAGCCACCCCCACCGACTGGGCCGCGATCCCGATCCGGCCGCCGTCCAGAGCGGTCATGGCGATCTTGAACCCGTCGCCCGGCTTGCCGAGCATCTGGTCGGCCGGAACCCGGCAGTCCTCGAAGAGGAGGTCGGTGGTGTCCGAGGCCCGGAGCCCCATCTTGTCTTCCTCGTGCCCAACTTTAAGGCCCGGGGTCCCCTTTTCCACGATAAAGGCGGAGATCCCCTTGTGGCCCTTGGCCTCGTCGGTCTTGGCGGTGACGATGACCAGGCCGCCGTTTTTCCCCGATGTGATGAACCGCTTGGTGCCGTTGATGACATAGTGGTCGCCGTCGGCTTCGGCGGTGGTGGTCTGGGCCGACGGGTCGCTCCCGGCGTGAGGCTCGGTGAGCGCGAAGGCTCCGATGATTTCGGCGCCGGCCAGCCGGGGCAGAAACGCCCCTTTCTGGGCCTCGGTCCCCCATCTGACAATGCTTTCGCAGACAATGGAGTTGTGAACCGACATGACCACGGCGGTGGCGGCGCAGGCGGCGGCGATCTCCGACAGGGCGAGGACGTAGGAGACCGTGTCGGCCCCTTCACCGCCATACTCCGGCGGGACCATCATCCCCATAAGACCCAGCTCGCCCATCTTCCGGAGGTTCTCAGACGGAAAGGCCTTGGTCTTATCCCGCTCGGCGGCCGTGGCCGCCACCTCCTTCCGGGCGAACTCACGGACCATGCTCTGGATCATGAGCTGTTCGTCGGTCAGCTTGAAAAACATGGGATCACCTCGCTATGGCCCGTAGATAACGACCAAAAGCTCCGCCGGCTCCTGGCCGACGTTCCGGAGCTTGTGGCGGATCGCGGAGTTGAAGTGGAGCGAATCGCCTTCGGATAGCCGGTTGACGTGATCTCCCACGGTGACTTCCACCTCGCCCGCCAGAACGTAGTTGAACTCCTCACCCTCGTGGCAGTAGCCCACGCCCTTGTGGTCCTGCTTCGGGTCGATGGTGACCCGGAACGCCTTCAGGTGCTTGTTCTCGGCCCCCGGGGTGAGGGTTTCGTAGGCGTAATTCTCGGTCCGCTTGGCGTACTCGGTAACCCGGTCCTTGAGGGTGGCCTCCTGCTCCCGGAGGAAAAAGCCGGAGTCGATCTCGAGGGCCCGGGCAAGCTGGAGCAAAACCCCCACCGGCGGCATCACCTTCCCG
This sequence comes from uncultured Desulfobacteraceae bacterium, assembly GCA_964633575.1. Classification (GTDB taxonomy): domain Bacteria; phylum Desulfobacterota; class Desulfobacteria; order Desulfobacterales; family JAABSP01; genus CAYNGG01. The sequence continues at coordinate 1,081 of CAZWGY010000305.1, read as the reverse complement.
GACTCGACCTCCTTGAGAAAATCGATGGCGTATCCGGTCTCATTGGCGATCTGGTCAAGGGTAAACCCCTTCTCAGTCCGGATTCGCTTGATCTTCTTGCCCACGGACTCGGGTTTTTTGGCTTTGGTCGGCATGACGCCTCCTCAATTGGATTTTAGATTTTGGATTTTGGATTTTAGATTTTAGAAATCATAAATCCTAAATCATAAATCCTAAGTGCTCGAATAGTCGTAGAACCCCCGGCCGGTCTTTCGGCCGAGCCATCCGGCCTCCACGTATCGGCGCAACAGCGGACAGGGGCGGTATTTGGCGTCCTTGAAGCCATCGACCAGGGTCTCCATGATCGCCAGGCAGGTGTCCAGCCCGATGAGGTCGGCCAGGGCCAGCGGCCCCATCGGGTGATTCATCCCCAGCTTCATCACCGTGTCGATGTCCGCCGGCTTCCCCACGCCGTGGAAGAGGCAGTAAACGGCTTCGTTGATCATCGGCATCAGAATCCGGTTGGCGATGAATCCGGGATAGTCGTTGGCCTCCGCCGGGGTCTTGCCGAATTTTTCGGATAAGGCCCAGGTGGTCCGGAAGGTTTCGTCCGAGGTGGTCAGCGCCCGGATCACCTCCACCAGCTTCATCACCGGCACCGGGTTCATGAAGTGCATCCCGATCACCTTGTCGGGCCGGCCGGTCTGAGCCGCGATCCGGCCGATGGGGATCGATGATGTGTTGGTGGCCAGGATCACCGACGGCTCGCAGATTCCGTCGAGGTCCCGGAATATCTTGAATTTCAAATCCTCTCGCTCGGTGGCCGCCTCCACCACGAAGTCGGCCCCGGACATGTCGCCGATGTTGACGCTGGTCCGAATCCGGCCGAGAATCGCGTCCTTGTCCGCGCCGTTGAGCTTTCCCTTGTCCACGGCCCGGTTGAGGAGCTTGGTGATGTTGTTCAAGCCCTTCTGGACGAATTCGTCCTTGATGTCGTTCATGATGACCGACAGCCCGTTGGCCGCCGCCACCTGAGCAATCCCGTTGCCCATCTGCCCGGCGCCGATGACGCCGAAGGTCTGAATCCGGTCGATATCCATGG
>CAZWGY010000304.1:2897-5855 GCA_964633575.1 uncultured Desulfobacteraceae bacterium | reverse complement strand
CAAATCTGCCTTGATAACAGACTGTTTTAAGCATTATCAGGGCAAACATCCTGACATCCATTCCACTCTTCAATAGCTGCCGTCGATGTTTTCAATTGTATCTTTATCATGTATTTATTCTCCAATCATGATCTTTTGTCACTACCAAACGACATATAGAAAGAAATGGGCGATGTCAAGGATGAAGATCGAAGGGTTAGAATTGACGTCAACAGCCGTGATGAATCGAGAAGAAGGGACGGCGGGGGAACATCTCCTTGGCGGCCATTTGTGGACCCTGGATGGGGCGCGGTCTTACCCAATGGGTCCTATCGAGAAGGGGGTCTAAGGGCGCCCCGCATGGCCGCCCTCCATGCGCCGCACCTCAAGACCTCCGAGGTTTCCAAAAAATTGGAAACCTCGGAGGTCTTTAAATGCCCCGGTCCGGGGCCGCCGCTCAGGCCGGCAGGGAGATGGTTATCGTGCATCCCGGCCCGTCGTTGTTCTTCGCGGATACCGAACCCCCGGCCAGCCGGATAACCTTTTTCACAAAGGCCAGTCCGATCCCGGTGCCCCGGGTCGTCCGGATGTCGGGGGAATCCACCCGGTAGAAGTCGTCAAAGACCTTTTTGAGGGACCGGCGGGGGATTCCCGGACCGGTGTCGGAGAGGCGGATCACCATCCGGTTTTTCTCGGGGGCCACCGTGAGGGTGATCCGCTTTTCCGGGGCTGATTTCCCGAACTTGACGCTGTTTTCCATCAGGTTGATCAGGACCTGGATCATCACTTCGGGATCGTAGCGAAAGTCTCGGCCCGGCCGCCGGTCCACCGTCAGCGAGACTCCCTCGGCGGTCAGCCTCGGCTCCATAATCCGACGCACCTCGTCGATCACCTCGCTGAAGTCCCCCTCGCGCAGGTCCAGTCGGAATTGTTTTTTCTCCAGGCGGGACAGCTCGAGGACGTTGTTGATGAGCCGGGAGAGCCGGGCGCATTCGGCACCGAGAATCCGGTAGTATTCAGCTTCCCGCTCGGGGCTCCGGGCGATCCCCCCTTCGAGCATCTCGATGTACATCCGGATGTTGGTCAGCGGGGTTTTGAGCTCGTGGGTCACCGAGGAGACGAACCGGGACCGCCGCTCGGAGAGGTCCACCACCACCCGGGCGCTGTGGTGGATGGCGAAAAGCCCCACCAGGAGAACCCCGGCGAGGACCGCCACCATCAGGGTCAGGGTCTTCCGGCCTTCGGTGGGCGGGATTTCCTGGCAGGTGAGCGTGGCCCGGAGAAAGGAGAAGGGGCGGGGAAAAGTCCGTTCGAGGACGTAGCGGGGATGGGCCACCGGCGCTCCGGCCCGGACCGTCCGGGCCTCGCCCGGACCGCCCTCCGCCCGAAGGTGGAGGGCCGTAAACCGGGCCATGGGCTGGTCGGCGAAATATCGGGCCGCCAGGTGGTCGAGGAAGGCTCCGACCTTGAGGACGAAGCCCTGCCGGTAGATCCGGTTGTCCAGGATGATCCGGCGGAAGACGAAAATCTGGTCTTCGGATAGAAAGACGGCCTGGAGCGGGTCCACTTCGGCCTGGAGGGTCCGGCCGTCGGGGACCGCCGGGCCATCCGAACGGGGGGCGGCCGACTCCCGGCGTTCTTCCCGGAGAGCGGGGGCCGGGGCCTCGGCCGGCCGCCTCAATGACTCAGCCTCGGCCGACGGGGGCGGGGCGGCCCATTCATCGTCGGCATACCCGGCGCTCCGGTCGGCCTTGGCGAGATTGAGGGCCTGGTCCATTGTGATCTCTTCCACTCGCTTTTTCGACTGGCCCAGGATCGATTTTTGTTGACGGGACCGGGACAGAAACCGGTCGGCAAACCCCGGAGCGGTCTGCTGGGCCGCCGGGGTATCCGGAACCGGCGCCGGGGCCCAGTCCATGATGTCGGCTTCCGCTCCGGTCACGCCATGGCGTGATCCGTTGAAGGCCGAGTTGGCCGTCTCCAGTTGACGGACCCGGGCCTGGAGGGCGGCCGGCGCGTCCTTGACCGAATCGGCCAGGGGGGTCTGGAAGGAGCCGTCCGGGTTGTTCTGGAAGTAGCCGAGGATATAGGGCGGGTCCGGGGGGCGGGAGAGCGGTGAGGGGACCGTCGCGCCCCCGCCTCCGGGCGGGGTGTATCGAGGGTTGTACTCGTCCACGGCCCGGCCCTCCTCTTGCCGGACCCGGTCGGCGAGGGCCGCTTCCATCTCGCCGAAGATCGTTTCGGCGAAAAATCGGAGCTGGCCTCGGGCCTCGGCCTCGAGACTGTCGTAGGTCCGGATGATCAGATAGCCCAGAGGGATCGACAGGCCGACGCAGAAGAGGACAATCAGGAGCCGGAACCGCTTCATTCGCCGGTCTCCAGTCGGTAGCCTTCCCCTCGGACCGTGATGATAACCGGGACCTCGCCGATCAGCTCGGCGATCTTGGCCCGGAGCTTGTGGATGTGGATGTCCACCGTTCGGGTTTCGACGTCGGGATCGGCGTAATGCCAGACTTCGGTGAGCAGCTCCCGCTTGGAGACGATCCTGTCCGGGCGGGAGTGGAGGTAAACCAGGAGGTCCATCTCCCGCCGGGTGAGATCGACCGTCGTCTCCCCGGCCGTCGCCGTGAGGGTGGCCCCGTCAATGGTGATTCCCCGAAAGATCAGGCGCTCTTCGCCCATTTGCTTCCCGCTCCGCCGGAGAACCGCCTCCACCCGGACCATCAGCTCCCGGAGCGAAAACGGCTTGCTCACGTAGTCGTCGGCTCCTGATTTAAATCCGGTAACGATGTCGTCTTCGGCCCCTTTGGCGGTCAGGAGGATGATCCCCTGTCCCGGACGCTTCCGCCGGACCCGCCGGCAGATGGTGAACCCGTCGAGGGTCGGGAGCATCACATCGAGGAGAATGAGGTCGAACCGGCCGGACAACGCCCGTTCCAGCCCGTCCCCCCCGTCTTCGACCCCTTCGGCCGAAAATCC
>CAZWGY010000304.1:0-2797 GCA_964633575.1 uncultured Desulfobacteraceae bacterium | reverse complement strand
TTTCACGCATAAGAAAGGAGCATGTCATGACCCCCACACGGAAACAAGTGATTGGATCGGCTCTCTGGATCGGGGGCCTCATTGCCCTCACCTGCGCCGCCATGGCCTATTCGGGAGCCTCGGACGGACCCCAATCCAGCCAAGGCGTTATCGCGGCCACGGGCGGCCCGGTGACCGTCAGCGGCCGGCTCACCCAGGACAAGGTGATAATCGGCGGGGACGGCCGGTTTTCCCTGGCCCTGACCCTCGCGGCCGAACGGAACCCCGACGCCGTGGCGGATGATCCCAAACCGGTGGATATGGTTATCGTCATCGACCGGAGCGGCTCCATGGCCGGGGAGAAGCTGGACCATGCCCGGAGCGCCATCGAGGGAGTGGTGGCGGGGATGTCCGGGGCCGACCGGTGCGCCCTTGTCAGCTATTCCGATAACGTTCGGGTGGATGCGCCGCTGACCCCGGCCGACGCGGCCGGGCGGGAGCTGATCACATCGGCCGTCTCGACGATCCGGGCCGGCGGGGCCACAAACCTCGGGGCCGGCCTCGAAACCGGGCTCCGGGTTTTGCGCGGAGCCTCCCGAGCGGGAGCGGCGGGCCGGATGATCCTTATCTCCGACGGCCTGGCCAACCGGGGAATCACTGACCCCGGCGCCCTGGGCCGGATGGCCGCGGCGGCAACCGAAGCCGACTTTGCCATCTCCACCGCCGGCGTCGGGGACGATTTCAACGAAGTCCTTCTGACGGCGGTGGCCGACCGGGGGACCGGGACCTACCACTATATCGAAAACCCGGCGGCCTTTGCCGCGGTTTTCAAAGAGGAGCTTCATTTCAGCCGGGCCGTGGTCGCATCAGCGGTGGCCGTCCGGGTGGACCTCGGCGACGGCGTGACCCTCGAGGAAGCCGCCGGATATCCGATCCGGTTGGAGGGGAACGAGGCGGTCTTCCATCCCGGTGACCTCAAGGCCGGTGACCGTCGGCGGCTTTTCCTGAGCTTCCGCGTGCCCACCGAGCGGAGCGGGCAATTCACGGTCGATGGCGTCCGGGTAACTTACCGGACCGGGGACCGCGATCACACCGTCGCCCTGACCGATGCCTTCACCGTGGCCTGCGTGGCGGATGAGCGGGCGGTCTTCTCGTCCATCGATCCGGGGGCCTGGAGCCGGAAGGTGGTCCAGGACGACTTCAACCGGCTCAAGGACCGGGTGGCCGGATTTCTCCGGGAGGGGGACCGGGATCAGGCGGTCCGGCATATCGAGGAATACGAGGCAACCCAGCGGGCGGTCAACGCCGAGGTCCGGTCCGAGGCGGTGGACGAGAATCTCAAGCAAGACGTGAAGGCGCTCCGGGATGTGGTCCGGGAAAGCTTTGACGCGAGCCCGCCGGAATCGTCCCGGCTCCGGAAGCAAAACGCCAAAGCACTCCAATATGATGGATACAAAGGCCGTCGGGCCACCGACGGGGCCAAATAGGAGGTCACCATGAGCATACTCACCAGAATGACCCGACTCTTTCGGGCCGACGTCCACGGCGTTATGGACCAGATCGAGGACCGGCCCCTCTTGCTCCGCCAATGTCTCCGGGAGATGACGGCGGCTCTCGACGACTCCCGGGACCAGCTCCGCCGGATGACGGCTGAGCGGGCCGAGGCGGTCCGGCGGCGGGAGGCCGTGGACCGGGAGCTGACGGCGGTGGATGCCGATATCGACATGGCCATCCGGGAGGATCGGGAAAAGATCGCCCGGTTTCTCATCCGACGACACCGGCCCTTGAAGCGCCGCCGGGAATCCCTGGATGCCCGGATCGCCGGGCTGGACGGCCGGATCGATGAGACCGAAACCGAGATCGCCAACCGGGAGCGGGAGCTTTCCGACATTAAAGCCCGGGCCTCGGCTTATATCCACGAAGCGGAGGCCCGACGCCGGACCGTCCGGCCGGAGGAGATTTTCCCCGGCGATGAGGGCGACGGGGTGGCCGACGAAGAGGTCGAGCTGGAGCTGATCCGTCGGCGGGCGGCAATGGCGAAAGGGGGAACCCATGGAATCTAAACCGATCCGGAGCACAATCTGGCTCGGAGCCCTGGCCGGCCTGGTGATGGCCGGGGCCCTGCTGTTGGCTTCCCCGATCATCGGATGGACGCTGACCGTCAACCTGACCCTAGCCGCGATTTTCGTGGCTTACGGCCGGCTCCTCCTCCACCGGGCCGACCGGGGGCCGGGGACCGCTCTCCTGGCCGGCGCGATCCTGGTCGCCGTGGCCCTGACCGGCCGGATGCCGGGGTATCTGGCGCTCCTGTTGGGAATGCTTTCCTGGCTCCGGAGCGGGGTCTGTTTTCCCGGTCCGGTCATCTCCAAGGCCATGGCGGAGCTGGCCTTCTGTCTGGGCGGAGCGGCCCTGGTGGCGATCTTCGGCCCTCGGACGCCGATCTCCTGGGGCCTGGGGGTCTGGCTTTTCTTCCTGGTCCAGTCCCTCTATTTCGTGGGCCAATCAGATGGACGGGCATCCCGAGATCACGGGGGGGACCCTTTCGAGGCGGCCCGTCGGCGAGCGGAAAGGCTCCTGGGCGAGGGCTGAGTGATGCTGGAGACCTCCGAGGTTTCCAAAAAATTTGGAAACCTCGGAGGTCTGATGAGGACTGAGCTTTGAGGACTGAGGACTCATCACTCATCACTCATCACTCAGCACTCATCACTTCTCGGCGCCACCGAATAGAGGGTGACCGGGTGCATCTTGCCCCGGATGGCCACTTCGCCGACGCACTCGATGGCGTAGTCGTCCGGGCGGGTCAGGTGGTTATAGGTAA
>CAZWGY010000303.1:2980-5915 GCA_964633575.1 uncultured Desulfobacteraceae bacterium | reverse complement strand
TTGGAAACCTCGGAGGTCTTTTGCCGCACCGGCGTGCGGCACTCCCATCCAATGTATGGGGCTTTTCCCCGTCAGTGCCCGTGGAGCAGTCGGTGGATGATCCGGAGCAGCTCGGAGGCGGAGATGGGCTTCATGATAAACTCGCTGATGCCCAGGGCCTTGGCCTTGTCCCGGGAGATCAGCTCGGAGAAGCCGGTGCAGAGGATGATGGGGAGTTCGGGGCGGATTTGCAACATCTCCCGAGACAGGGCGGTGCCGGTGAGGCCCGGCATGGTCTGATCGGTGATGACCAGGTCCACCGCCATGGGGGCGGCCCGGAAGCCTTCGAGGGCATCCATGCTGTTGGTGGCCCCTTCGACGTCGTAGCCGCCGTCGGTGAGGATCTTGGTGATGATCCGAACCACGGTCTGCTCGTCATCGACCACGAGGATGCGGCCGTTGCCGTGGAGCGGCGGGGGAACGGGGTCGGTGGCGGGCGTCTGCTCGCCCCGGTGGCGGGGAAAAAAGATGGTGAAGGTGGTGCCGACATCGGGGGCCGTGTCGAACTCGATGGCGCCGCCCATCCCCTCGACAATGCTCTGGACCACCGACAGGCCCATGCCGGTGCCTTCCCCCGACGGCTTGGTGGTGAAGAACGGGTCGAAGATCCGGGGCTGGATATCCGCTGGAATCCCGTGACCGGTGTCGGCGACGGTCAGGCGGAGGTAGGGTCCTGGGGGGAGGTCGGGCTGGCCGGGGGCATCGGCGGGGAGGGCGGCCGGTTCGAGGGCAAGGGTCAGGGTGCCGCCGCCGTTCCGCATGGCGTAGGCGGCGTTGGATGAGAGGTTGATGAGGATCTGCTGGATCTGGGTGGGATCGGCCAGAACGACGTCGGCTTCCGCCTCCATCCGGGTGTGGATTTCGATGGTGGTGGGCAGTGAGGCCCTGAGCATCTTCATCGATTCCTTGACGGCGGGGGTCAGGGACATGGGGAGCTTTTCCTGCTCCTTGCGCCGGCTGAAGGTCAGTATCTGTTCGACGAGGTCCCGGGCCCGGTAGGCGGCCTTCAAGGATAGGTCGAGGCTTTCGCAGACCGATTCGGGGCGGCCGTCGAGCTTCCGGATGGCGAACTCGAGGTTCATCATCAGGCTCATGAGGATGTTGTTGAAGTCGTGGGCGATTCCTCCGGCCAGGGTCCCGATGGCCTCCATTTTCTGGGACTGCCGGAGCTGGATCTCCATGCGGACTTCGGGTGTGGCGTCCCTCACGGCCACGACAGCCCGGCTGACCACGCCGTCGGCATTGGCCAGGGGGGCGATCCGGATGTCGTAATGGAGGCCCTCACGGCCGGGCACCGGCTGATGATAACGGCATTGCTCGGCCCGGCCGGTCTCGAAAACCCTTACGATCTGCTCCCGAAGACGGCGGTACAACGGCCCCAGGGAGCGGAAAACCTGGTGGCAAGACCGGTTGACCATCTCGGCCCGGGTCCGGTCCACCGATACGAGGGCCTCACGGTTGACGTCGGTGATCCGCCCGGCCCGGTCAACCACGATGACCTCGTCCTCCATCCCGTGGATGATCTCGCGGTAGTCCCGCCTGTCAGCCTCGCCCGCGGCCCGGTCCCGGGCCAGGGCGGCCAGATGGATATCGATGTCCCGGCCGGCGGCCCCGATCTCGTCGGGCATGTCCAAACCCAGGCGATCCACCGGGTCCGGGCTCCCGGCAAGCCGCCGGGCCGCCGCCCCGAGCCGCCGGACGGAGCCAAACAGAAACGTCCGACCCAGGACCAGGGCCAGGATGACGCAGATGAGCGCCCCGACGGTCTCCGCGGCCATTGCCCGCCGGAGGGCCGCATGGCCTTCATGGTAGAGCTCCCGGTCAAAGACGGCCCGGACCACGAAGGCGATGTGCCCGGCCACGTCGGCCACCGGAAACCGGGCGACCAGCTCCCCGCCGTCCACCCGCATGACGGTGCCCCGCCCAGAGAACGACGCCTCCGCCTCGGCCGGAATCAACCCGTCATCCTCGACGGGCAGGACCGAAAAGGTCAACTGGGTCTGTTCAGACAGCCGGCCAACCATTACATCGTCGAAGACCCGGCCCATGATAAAGGTCCCCCGGGGTGGGCCCGCCTCCTGACTGGTCAGGATCGGACGGGCCGAGACCACCATCGGCCCCACCTCCGCCACGATGATTCCCGAAACCCCGTTCGCCGGATCCCCGGGCCGGTCCACCCGAAGCGGATGGTCCGCGGACAAGCCCGCCCGGATGAAGCCGGGCAGGGGCAGAACCACCCCGGTCCCCGGCTCAACCATCATAGACCAGACCGGACGGCCGTCTGTATTACAGATGGAAATCAGGTGAAGCCGGTTCATGGAAAAGGTGGCGTCGATCAGGTTGGCGGTGATGTAGGACTCCGACCGGCTCCGGACAAAGGCATAAGTGTCGTCCCAGGATGCCCAATCGTGGCAGAGATTGTCAACCACCGCGACCTCACGGTCGATGGCGGCCGAAATCCGGGCGATGTTCCGGCGGGCCAATGACAATTCGATCCGTTCGAGCTCAGACCCGATATAAAAATGGTGGATGGCCCAACTGAGGGCCGACAACAGGGGAATCAAGCCGATTCCAATGAGAACGAGCTTAGTGGACAAGCGCATGGGGCTGATATCAGGGAGCCACGCCCGGAGCGTGGCGGAATGGGTCTGAACAGGACAACGGTCGCTGATAATCCTCAGCAGGCGTCACTTGGCCTGCTATACCAGTTTTTTCGGTCGGGGGGAAATGGATCTTCCATGAAGGGGGGTGAAGAAGCTCGACTCCGGCAATATGATGAGATCAAACAAAGTTTGGAGATTACAGATGAGGGGGTTTATCTGTAAGTTCTTGTTTCGGCCGTTTTCTTCAAAGCCATTGAAGGTTACGGAACGGCCGAAGTCGAGCTTCGTCAATT
>CAZWGY010000303.1:0-2880 GCA_964633575.1 uncultured Desulfobacteraceae bacterium | reverse complement strand
ATGGATACAGTCAAGGCAGCCGTGGACGGCTCCTGGGAAGCGATCCGGGAGCTTCTCGGCGGCAAGGGAGCCAACCTGTTCGAAATGCGGCATATCGGCGTACCGGTCCCGCCCGGCTTCACGGTGACCACCCGCGCCTGCAATGCCTTTCTGGAAGCGGGGGAGATGTTTCCCGAGGGGCTCTGGGAAGAGGAGATGGCGGCCATGAAGGCCATCGAGCGGGAGACGGGGAAGGGCTTTGGAAACCCCGACACCCCCCTGCTCGTCTCCTGCCGCTCCGGGGCCAAGCTTTCCATGCCCGGAATGATGGACACGGTTTTGAATATCGGGCTCAATGACGAAACCGTCGAGGGCCTCGCCCGGCTCACCGATGACGAGCGGTTCGCTTATGACTCCTACCGCCGGCTCATCCAGATGTTCGGCAACGTGGTGATGAGGGTGCCCGACGAGGTCTTCGAGAACGTGATCACGGCGGTCCGGAAACGGAAGGGAGTTGAGACCGATGCCGAACTGGGCGCCGACGACTGGAAGGAGATCACCGGGCGGTTCAAGGAGCTGTTTCTTCGCCACACCAAGCTCGAATTCCCCCAGTCTCCCGATGTCCAGCTTACCCTGGCCACCGAGGCGGTCTTCAAGAGCTGGAACGGCAAGCGGGCCGTGGACTACCGGAACGCCGCCGGGATTCCTCACGACCTGGGCACGGCGGTGAGCGTGGTGACCATGGTTTTCGGGAACATGGGGGATGACTGCGCCACCGGCGTGGCCATGACCCGGAATGCCTCCACCGGCGATCCGAAGATCGAGGGGGATTACCTGATCAACGCCCAGGGCGAGGACGTGGTGGCCGGCACCCGGATGACCAAGAACATCGATCAGTTGGCCGACGACATGCCCGAGGCCATGGCCGAGCTGACGGAGATTGCCCGGAAGCTGGAGCGGCATTACCGGGAGATGCAGGACGTGGAGTTCACCATCGAACGGGGGAAGCTCTGGATGCTCCAGACCCGGGATGCCAAGCGGACCGCCCAGGCGGCGGTCCGGATCGCGGTGGACATGGCCGACGAGGGGCTCATCTCCCGGGAAGAGGCGGTGCTCCGGGTTCGGCCCGAGCACGTCGATTTCTTTCTCCACCCCCAGTTCAGCATCGACGCCCTCAACTCGGCCGATAGCAGCGGCCAGTACCTGGCAACGGGGCTCAACGTTTCTCCGGGAGCGGCCGTCGGGGTGGTGGCTCTGGACGCCGATCTGGCGGAAAGCTGGGGTAAGGACGGCAAGGACGTGATCATGGTCCGGCCGGAGACCAAGCCCGACGACGTCCATGGGATGCTCGCTTCCAAGGGAATTCTCACCACCCGGGGCGGCCGGACCAGCCACGCGGCTCTGGTGGCCCGTCAGTTCGGCAAGCCGGCGGTGGTGGGGGTCTCGGCCCTCTCCATCGACATGGGCAAGCGTGAGATCCGGATGGGCGACACCGTCATCCACGAGGGATCTCCCATTTCCATCGACGGAACCCAGGGCAAGGTTTACGCCGGCGAGCTGGCGACCTCGATCCCCGACATCAACGACCCCTATCTCATCCGCCTCCTTTCCTGGGCCGACACCCACCGCCGCCTGGGGGTCTGGACCAACGCCGACTACCCCCGGGACGCGGAGCGGGCGAGGGAGTATGGCGCCGAGGGGATCGGCCTCTGCCGGACGGAGCACATGTTCATGGAGACCGACCGGCTGCCCCTGTTTCAGCGGATGATCATGGCCGATCTCCCGGTTGATCGTCGGGACGCCATCAATGCTCTGCTTCCCTTTCAGCGGGAAGACTTTGCCGGACTTTTCCGGGCCATGGAGGGCCTTCCGGTGGTGATTCGGCTGATCGACCCGCCCCTCCACGAATTCCTCCCGGATCACGTGGGGCTGATGCGGGATCTGGCCGACCTCAAGATCCGGCTCCAGCACGCCGACGACCTCCAGACCATCGACGACTTCCTCGAGGAGATCAAGGTCAAGCAGCAGATTCTCAAGCGGGTGGAGAGCCTTCGGGAGACGAACCCGATGCTGGGCATGAGAGGGGTGCGGCTGGGGATTCACATCCCCGAGCTGACCCGGATGCAGGTCCGGGCCGTCTTCGAGGCGGCCTGTATGGTAAAGGAGGAGGGGATCGAGGTAAAGCCCGAGGTGATGATCCCGCTCACCAGCCACGCCAACGAGCTCAAGCGGCAGCGGGAGACCCTCGAGGCCGAAGCCCGGCAGGTCATGGACGAGCGGAAGACCGACGTGGACTACAAGTTCGGGACGATGATCGAGATCCCGAGAGCCGCCCTCACCGCCGACGAGATCGCCGAGTACGCGGGCTTCTTCTCCTTCGGCACCAACGACCTCACCCAGACCACCTTCGGGATATCCCGGGACGACGCCGAGTCGGTCTTTCTCATCGAGTACATGGAATCGGGGATTCTCCCCAACAACCCCTTTGCCACCCTCGACGGAGACGGCGTGGCCGAGCTGATGCGGATCGCCATCGAAAAGGGGCGGCGGCACAACCCCGGCCTGGAATGCGGAATCTGCGGCGAGCACGGCGGCGACCCGCTCTCCATCGCCTTATGCCATGAGCTGGGGCTCAATTATGTCTCCTGCTCCCCGTTCCGGGTCCCGGTGGCCCGCCTGGCCGCGGCTCACGCGGCCCTTCGGGAGGCCGGGAAAGGCGGCCGTTAGCCCATAAGTCGTGGTTACCATCGGTGCCGAGGGCCATGACTATCGTTTGGGCCACTCGTTTCACCCGGCTCATCAAACCCCTCCCCCCGGCCCCCTCCCCTGAAGGAGAGGGGGAGTATAGACCTCCGAGGTTTCCAACAAAAAGACCTCCGAGGTTTCCAACAAAGAGACCTC
>CAZWGY010000302.1:0-5915 GCA_964633575.1 uncultured Desulfobacteraceae bacterium | reverse complement strand
GGCCAGATGCCGAACGGCCTCGTTGTCCTCCACCAGCAGCACCGTTTCGCCTCCCCTGGCCGCGGGGGTCGGCGCGGCGGGGGACTTTTCCGCCGTGGCCGGCGCATCGCAGATGGGCAGGTAGATTTTAAAGGTGGTGCCCCGGCCCGGTTCGCTGTAAACCCAGATATTCCCGCCGTGCTGCTTGACGATCCCGTAGCAGGTGGCCAGCCCCAGCCCCGTCCCCTTATCCTTGGCCTTGGTGGTAAAAAACGGCTCGAAGACGTGCCGGCGGGTGTCAAGGTCCATGCCGACGCCGGTGTCGGTGACGCTGAGCATCACATACCGGCCGGGGGTGGCTCCCTCATGGGCCGCCGCGTAGTCCGCGTCCAGGTCGGCCACCGAAGTCTCGATGGTCAGGGTTCCGCCGTCGGGCATGGCGTCCTGGGCGTTGACCGAGAGGTTCATGATGACCTGCTCCAACTGCCCGATATCGCCCCGGACCGACGGCAGTTCGGATGCCGCGAGGACTTCGATGGCGATATCTTCCCGGATGGTCCGCCGGAGCAGGCTTTCGAACCGGGCCAGGATCTCGTTTAAGTCGATGGGCGACAGGGAGAGGGTCTGCTTTCGGCTGAAGGCCAGAAGCTGACGCACCAGGTCCCGGGCCCGTTGCCCGGCCCCGACGATCTCCGAGACCGAGGCCCGCCGGCCGTCCGACTCGCTCATATCGCCCAGGAGCATCTCGCCGTAGCCCAAAATCGGGGAGAGGAGGTTGTTGAGATCGTGGGCAATTCCGCCGGCCAGGCGCCCCACCGATTCGAGCTTCTGGGCCTGATGAAACCGCTCTTCCAGCCGGGCCTTCTCCTCGTTGATCCGGAGCTGCTCGGTGATATCCCGGGCGATGATCTGGATCGCCCGGTCCCCCTCGTAGGAAATGGGGATTCCCACCACCTCGATGGTCCGTTCGGCCCCGTCGGCCCGGCGGATCCGCTGCTCATAGACCGGTGACCGGCCTCCGGCGTGAACAACCTCACGAATCCGACGCCGGGACTCGTCCCGGCGATCGGGCGGAACGAATTCCTGGACCGGCCGGCCGATGACCGCTTCGGGGCCGGACACCCCGAGGATCTCGCACCCGCCGCTGTTGATGAACCGGAAGCGCCCGGCCTGGTGAACCGCGATCAGGTCCGGGGACAGCTCAATAAGGGTCCGATACTTCTCCTCATTTTCCCGAAGGGCGGTCTCGGCCCGCTTCATTTCGGTGATGTCCTGGAAGGAGCCGTAAAGCCGGGTTGCCCGGCCGTCAGGCCCCCGCTCGCTCATAAAACCACGGGCCAGGCAATGCCGGACCTCGCCATCCGCCCGGAAGGCCCGCATCTCCAGCTCGTAGGGGGTGCCTTTGGAGATGGTCTCCTCGGCGGCCGCCGAAAGCTTCGCCATGTCATCGGGATGATATAACCGGGGATGTTCGGTAAAGGTGGGGGCCGGACCGGTGGGGTCCAGACCGAATATCCGGTAGAGTTCATCGGACCAGGTCACCGTGTCGGTGGCGATCTCCCACTCCCAACTGCCGATGTGAGCGATCCGCTCCGTCCGGGCCAGCATGGTCTGGCTGTGTTTAAGTGAGGCGTTGGCCGTCTGTTCCCGGGTGACGTCCCGAAAGACCAGGACGGCGCCGATGCATCGGCCGTTTGCCTCCCGCAGCGGGGCGATGCTGTCGGCCATAAAGCGCTCAGTGCCGTCCCGGGAGATCAGGACGACGCCGTCGTTCAGGGTGACGGCCTTGTCCGTCTCCATGACCTGTTCCGTCAGGTTGGAAACCGGCCGGCGGGTCCGGTCATCGACAACGCGGAATACCGATCGGAGGTCCTTGCCGCGAGCCTCCGCAAGGGACCAGCCGGTGAGCTCCCGGGCCACCGGGTTCATCCGGGTCACCCGGCCCTGGGCATCGGTGGCGATAACGCCGTCGCCGATGGAATCAAGGGTAATGGCCAGCTCCCGCCGACTGAGCCGGAGGGTCTCGAGGACCCGGAACAAGGCCATCCCTAGCGCGGAGACGAGCCCCACCAACAGCATCTCTATGATGTAAGGCTGTTCCCGCCAGCTTTCCAGGACGGCGGGCCAGGCTCGCCCACCTTCCAGGACCCCCACGATGGCCCAGGTGATCGGAGTGTTAAATGCCTGATAACAAAATCCCATCAGGAGCATCCAGCCAATGCCGTAGAGGGCCGGGGAATCAGTTTGGGAGAGGAGCCGCTCGTGAACGAAGCGGATAACGGCCAGAGCCGGCAGGGCATAGAGCATGTTGCCCATGAAGCAGAGGCTCATGGGGATTGGGTGAAACCCGGCGGCGGACAGCAGCGCGGCCAGCAGGAGAGCCAGTCCGAACCGGCGGATCAGGGCCACGCCCATGAACCCGAAGGCCCATCGGCCTTCAATGTAGGCGGCGGTGTGAGGGATATTGACGGCGAAGTAAGCCGCTATCACCCCCAAGACCCCCAGGACAACAAAGAGGAGCAGATCGCGGCGGAGGGAAGCCGACGGCGTAAGCCTTCCATCGACCCGGTCGGTCGGCGGGTCCGTCAGCCTGCGCTGTGATGATCCGGGCGGCATCGGGTTGTCAATGTCCCCTGTCTTGACGGGTTTTTATAGGTCTGAATCGCCGGTGTGATCGCTATTCGGCATGGTACACCATAACCGGCAGAATAAAAAGATCGTATTCATCTTCAACCTTGATGCACTCTTTATGGCAGACGTCGAGTACCTCATCGATGGGAAGATCTCGTGAAATCGATATTTCCAGGGTAAAGTCTTCGTCTTCATACGGCGAGACGGGTCTGACGCTAATGCCTGAATACGTATGGTGCAGTGTGTTTACAACCTTGGTAACGGCTTCAGCAAGGTGTCTGTCCACAGTGGTTGTCCTATTCATTTGAACATCACCCCCTTTCTTCGATCCGCCCCGCCGGGAGCGCGGGCGTCTCGCCCGCCTGGGGGCGGCGGGCATACCGATCCCGATTTCGATTTCGATGATGTCTCGCCCGCCTGATGTTCGCGGGAGCAGCCCCCCGTGGCCGCCTCTGTTCTCCACCCGTTGTCCTGATATGGGTAAAGCTCGGCCCTTCGATGAGGGCAATAATCTGATCTTCCCCGCAACGAAACAAGTCCACAATACCCTTGCATCCAATGCCCGTCAAACCCTTTGTCATCATAAGATCATCGTTTCGACCCGCGGGGGCGGACCTGTGTGTCCGCCCTTTTCATGCGCGAATCCCGTTTTTAGCGGGAAGGCGTTTTCAACCCTCCTATGCCTGGCGAAAAAATCCTTGACAAGCATCGAGGCTTCAAGCTAAACGGATATGGTGATGTTGATTTACGGATTAAGGATTCTAATATGAGCGGTGGCAACAAACAACTGGAGCGCAAGACCCTTCAACGATGCTGGTGGTGGTGGACCCCCTGACGGGCGCCCACCGGTGAAGCCGCTTGATCTGACATCTCAAGGCAAAACATCCCGGACCGTGGGCAGCCCAAAGCCCACGGTCCTTAAATACGCGAAAAGGCCGTGGCGGACCCCACGGCCTTTTTTCGTTTGAACCGATTTCCCCGGCCCCGTGCCGGGACCCCATGCGAGGCGACCATGCGCATTCGAGAGTTTCCCAGCCGGTCCAACTTTTGCGACCTGGCCCGATCTCATAATGTCATCCCGGTCTGTGCCGAAATCCTGGCCGACACCGACACCCCGGTCTCTTTGCTCCGGAAGATCTACGACGGCAACGGCCCCGCCTTTCTCCTGGAAAGTGTCGAAGGGGGTGAACGCTGGGGGCGGTACAGCTTTTTGAGCACCTCGGCCCGGTGTCACGTCCGCGTTTACCGGGAGACCGTCGAGGTGATTGAAAACGGCTCGACGCTTCAGATTCCTCACCTGGGCGACCCACTGGCGGTGCTCCGGGAGCTGATGAGCCGGTACCGGCCGGCCCGGGTCCCCGGCCTCCCCCGGTTCTGGGGCGGGTTGGTGGGCTATCTGACCTACGAGATGGTCTCGTTTTTCGAAAAGATCCCGAACCTTCTTCCCCCTGACCGGCCGGTGGCCCACTTTATCGTCCCGGACGAGCTGCTCATCTTTGACAACATTAAAAACACCCTGATGGCCGTGGTTATCGCCTTTGGCGAGTCGGAGGGGGATGCCGACGCTGATTACGCCGAGGCCCGATCCCGGCTTTCGGCTCTCCTGGCCCGCTGCGAGGCGGCCATGCCGCCGTCCGGTCCCGAAACCGCCAGGCCGGTCACGTTGACCCCGGTGAGGCCCGATGACGACTATCGGTCCCAGGTGGAGACGGTCAAGGGCTATATCACCGCCGGGGACATCATCCAGGCCGTCATTTCCCAGCCGTTCACCTGCGCCCCGGCCCCCGACCTCTGGTCCCTCTACCGGGCTCAACGCTTCGTCAACCCGTCGCCGTACCTCTTTTTCTTTCACCTGGACGGAATGGCCCTGGTGGGCTCATCCCCGGAAACCATGGTCCGGCTGGAAAACGGAGTGGCCACGCTCCGGCCCATTGCCGGGACCCGGCCCCGGGGGGCATCGGAGCAGGATGACCGGACCCTGGCCGACGAGCTTCTGGCCGACGAGAAGGAGCGGGCCGAGCACCTGATGCTGGTGGACCTCGGGAGAAACGACCTGGGCCGGGTGGCCGAGGTGGGGACCGTCCAGGTCACGGACCTGATGATCGTCGAGCGGTATTCCCACGTGATGCACCTGGTTTCGAACATCACCTGCGATTTGAAAAACCAGTACGATGCCTGGGACCTGCTCCGGTCCACCTTTCCGGCCGGGACCCTGTCGGGGGCTCCCAAGGTTCGGGCTATGGAGATCATCGCGGAGATGGAGGGCGAGGGCCGGGGAGCTTACGGGGGGGCGGTCGGGTATGTCTCCTTTGACGGAAACATGGATCTCGCCATTACCATCCGGACCGCCCGCGTGATGGACGGCACGCTCATGGTCCGGGCCGGAGCCGGGATCGTGGCGGATTCGGACCCCGAGCGGGAGCGGATGGAAACGGTAAACAAGGCGATGGCCATCCAGAAGGCGCTCCAGTTGGTCGGGGGCCTTATGGCGGTGGAGGGCGACGCATGATTCTGATGATCGACAATTACGACTCGTTTACCTACAATCTGGTCCAGTATCTGGAGGGGCTGGGGGCTCCGGTCCGGGTTTTCCGGAACGACGCGATAACCGTTGACCGGGTGGCGGAGATGATGCCGGCCGGGATTGTAATCTCGCCGGGACCGGGGCGGCCCGAGAATGCTGGAATTTCATTGGCCCTGATCGAGCGCTTTTCCGGGACCGTGCCGATCCTCGGCGTCTGCCTGGGCCATCAGGCCATCGGGATGGCTTTTGGCGGCCGGGTGGTCTCGGCGGGACGGCTCATGCACGGAAAGACCTCCACGGTCACCGCCGACGGGGAGGCGATCTATCAAGGCATCCGGAAGCCGTTTCAGGCCATGCGGTACCATTCCCTGGCGGTGGACCGGGAATCACTTCCCGACTGCCTCCGGGTCACCGCCGAGTCCGAGGACGGCGAGATCATGGGGCTCCGCCACCGGACTCACCCCACTGAGGGCATTCAATTTCATCCGGAATCGATCATGACTCCGGTGGGCAAGCGCCTTCTCCGGAACTTCATCAACGGCACCGCCGAACCGGCCGGAGCCGGACAAACCGAAACCTGAAAGGGAGACTACGGCCATGTTCAAGGAAAACCTCAATCGGATCGTCAACCGGACGGACCTCACCGATGAGCAAATGGCGTCGATGATCAGCGACATCTTCTCCGGGGAGATCACCGACGCTCAGATCGGCGCCTTCATGGCGGCGCTGGCCACCAAGGGCGAGACCTTCGAGGAGCTGGCCGGGGCGGCCCGGGCCATGC
>CAZWGY010000301.1:0-5943 GCA_964633575.1 uncultured Desulfobacteraceae bacterium | reverse complement strand
ACCAGATTGGGATTTTCCTTTTCAATGACGATGCGGGCCGAGGCTTTGTAAATAGGAACTTCCGAAAACGTGTGAACCGCGCTCAGGGTCGTCACCAAAAAAAAGAGGGCGATGATACACCATCGTCTCCGGAGCAGAACATTGAGGTAATCTTTTAAATTTACCGGCTTTTCGTCCGTCGTCTCCATCCGTCGTATCCCCCTCGGTTTTAGAACCTGAATATCGAGCTTCAGGTAAATGGACCTTGTTCATCAGATCGGCCACAATGCGTTCAGGCTAATCGGGGCTTCGCCCCGGTCTGGTATGTTTAGTCCCTCCGGGCTGGGCCGCACCGGCGTGCGGTAGGGCTTCCAGGAGCTCGAAAATTTATTCTATGCCGCCCTCACGCCAACCTCATGTATCCGTGTTTTTAAACGCTTGGAATCGCGGAAAGAGCGGGATTCATATCCACACACGAGGCCGGCACAAACGCTTAATCGCCTGTTTTTCAAAGACCCGTTACAGCGGTCATGGTCATCGGAGAGATGGGCTCTCACGGCAAGGGAGGCCCTAACCGGGTTGTCGGCTCGCCCTCCCCTCTTTAAAGCTTTAGCGTCAGTGTCATTGTGATAACATGGTCGTCATATTCTTCCAGTCGATACCGGTCATGATTGGCCTGCTTGGAAACAAAAGCGTATTGGAATCCCCCGAACAGCCACTTCGTGACCCGCCACTGGACATCAGCCTGGATCTGATAGATGTCGATGGTCTTTTCAGGCAGGCCATCCGGCTCATCGGAATAGTCATAACGGCCCCATGATCCCCCGATTCCGCTGAAAATCCGATCTCCGAAGCGCTGGGCAATCCTCAGACCCGTCGAGGTCTGGGTGAAGGATGCCGAATCAGCGTCGGGGGCCCCTTCGATGGAACGGTTCAACAAAAAGGTCATGCGGGTCCGGGGCCGGAGCTGATAGTCAACCGAGCCCTCCGCCGCCCAACTGTCGGTTGATTTGTATTCCCGACCGTAGGGGTCCCGATGGTTGTCAAAGTCCTTGAACGTATAACCGAGCTTGACTTCCCCGCTCAGCTTGCCCCCCTCATCAAACCGAATTCCGGCAAAGCTGGTGGTCCGAAAGGAATCCCGGGAGGTTGCCGAGGACCAGATGCGGTAGCCATCGTTTTGCTTATCGTAAATCGCCCGAGTCTGCCGGAGCTGCCCGAAGACGGCGGTTTTACCCGTCAGTTGGTAGAACAGGGAAAGTCCGTATTGGTGGTTGATCTCGTTTCGCCACTTGTCGATGTCGCTATGGTAGCGCAATAACGAGTTACGGTAGGTCGCCTCGGCAAACCATTTGCCCGTCAGCCGATAGCCCGCCAGAAGATCCAGCTCATTTTCCCATCGCGACACCTGCTCCCCCTCCCGATATATCTCTTCGGTCCGGAAGGGGTCGCTGGAATAGGTGAATTCGTCTCTTGCCGACAGATAAAAGCCTGTGGACCGCTTTCTTTCATAGGCAATGTAGGGGGTGATGATCTCGTAATTGTTTTCAGTATATTGGCTGTAGGCCGCCAGCGTTCCCTCAATCCCGGCCTCGACCATCTGATTGTATCCCAGCAGATAGCTCAGGTGGACCGCCGGCAGAATCTGATGGATCACATCATCCGATTCCCGACCCCCCTCCGGCTCCCGGAAGATATTGGAATGATACTCCATGCCGTATCCAATAGACGGCTCCACCGTCAGACGGCCGAAGCGGATGCCGTCGTCTCCTCGGACGTTCAGGCTTCGGAGATGAATCCGTCCCTGGGCAATGGCCGCTGACGCGATAATCGTGGCGGCCCCGACCACGAGTAGGGTTATGACAGCGATCCGCCTTAGATATGTCATTGGCGCTCTCAATCTGAATCAGTTGGCGTAGCCGCCCTTGTCAATCGTCACCGTGGGATCCAGTGGGTCCACGTCCCGGTCATCCGGAATGCCGTCTCCGTCCCGGTCCGTGATGGGATCGGGCTCCGGCGGCTCCAGCTTGAATCGATCCGGAAATCGGGGCTCAGGGGCTCCGTAATCGGGAAGATCCGCCTGAAAGTCACCGGCACGCTCACGGGCGAGGGTTTCGGTCCGGCGCCGGATCCGTTGTTCCGCGGTCGAGGAGAGGGCTTCATCCAGACCGGCGGTATGGATGTTCACGATCAGCTCTTTGCCCAGCGCCACCCGATTGGCCTGTTTCTGTTCCGCCAGCATTTCACCGATGACGGGTTTTAAGCGGGTCAGACCCGCCGCGGCCGTTTCCGGATCACCCGTCAGGGTATCGTCGATGATCTGGTTGACCTTATGAACGGTACGCTTTGCCTGATCCAGGTTGTCAACCGCCGCCGCCCGCTCCTTTCGAGCTCTCGCCAGTGCCTCCTCCGCCCGCTTGGCGGTCCGTTCGTCCGGGTGGCCGATCAGCGCGGTATTCTCCTCGATCAGGGCGTTCATATCCGCGGCGACGTACAACGCGGCCAGGACTAGCACCCGGTGGGCCTCTGACACGGACGCTTCATCCGCGGTCTGGGAAATGAGCTGGTAAACGAGGGCCGGATCGACGGTCGCCAGGAGCACCGACCGGTCGGAAGGCTTCGAGGAGGTCAACAACGACTTTACCGCCTTGAGGTACTCCCGGCGGACCTTCCCGGCGGCCTGTGAAGCCTTGTACTCCGCGTTGTCGTTGGCCTCGTCAGCGGTGGCCTCCGACACGCGGTCATCCTCCCTGATGTTTCCCGCCAGATCGCTGTCGCCCTCCAACTGATTCAGGGTGGCCAGTACCCCGTCGGTTCCGAATTCCACGTCCGTCCCCCGGAGGGCGGCCACGGCGGGGGGGGCCACCAGATAGGTTTCCAAGGCATCGGGCGATGACGAGGCAAACCGGATTTTTCCCAAAAAAACCCGAATATCCCGATGCCGCACCAGCCTCGACCCCCGCTTAATGAAAATCTCGGCCAGCCGGACGCTGGAATAGGGGGCGACCTTCAACATGGACCCGTCAGCAAACCGAACCCGGCAGGAGCCCTGTCGGGTCAGAAACTTATCGCCATGGTAGAGCGTCATGCCGGCCTCCGGTTGATCCGTCCAGAACCCTTTGTGCTTGAGCAGAACATCGCCGGACACGGATTCCAAAACGCCGACCGACTTGAAGTCCGCTTGGGCACCGATTGCTCCGAAAAACAGCCACATGACGATGATACCAATTGAAAATATGCGACATCGCTTTTTCATACCCCTCCCTCGATCAAAACTTAGCGGGTTCAGTGTGGTATTGAGCTTTCATTTTTGTTTTTCGCCCTTCACGTTTAACGATTTTCATCTCAATAGCAAAACCTTGAGCTCCTGGTCAACCTTTTTTTTGACTGAAGCCAATTTATCTATTGATGATCGTTTTGGATGGTGTCCGATGAGGGATGAGTCGTCAGTCTGGACAAGCCCATCTCGTCGCCACCACGGCCAGGTCGGGACGGAGCAAAAAAGGCCCCTTGGCAGGGGCCTTTTCAAGTCACCGGGTGGATTCACCCTTGACATCGCTTTACAATATCTCAAAAAATCATCCGGACGCCCGAGCGACCGTCATTCTGGTCCACCTCGCCGGGTCATCCCCCCCGCGGGCCTTTTTCCCCATTCGGATTCCACCGTCCATTGGAGGATATCCCGCCTCATGTCTTCGTTTTCAGGCGGTGCCAGCCCGATCAGCACCTGGGGGCTCGAATGGTACTGGTAAACCTGCTCCGCCGCCCACCGCCACCGGCGGGGGACCACAGTGAGATATTGCTGGAACAGCCCCTGGAATTTTTCGATACCATCCGCTCGGGAAAGAGCGTCACCGGATGTCTCGGCCGGCAGAACCGCGGCCCGCCACGTCCAATACAATGCGGCCCTGGCCAGAGTGGATTCTTTTCGGGGAGCATAGCTAACGGACATATCCATGCATCGGTCGGCCATCGGGAGCCAGCGGTCGAAGTACTCGGATATATCCTCCCGTCTTCGGACATATTGCCGGCCGAGGAGATACCAGGCATGGGGCTGGGCCGGATTCAGCCGGAGAGAGGTTTGAAGGCCTTCCACGGATTGCCGGATGAGCCTTCGCCGATGACCTTCATCGACGGGATCGACATGGGCGAAGTGGCGGGCGCGCTTGAGATGATATTCCGGATTCCAGGGAAACCGGGAGATGGCCGTTTCGATTTCATCGACGCTGGGGGACCAGTCGAGATTGAGGGTCGAGTTGTACTGAGTGGGGCAGTGAACTTCGGCCTGGAAATGCCGGACGGACACCAGAATGGCTCCGCTCATGACGACCAACGCGACGAGAACAATCAGGCCCCTCGACACGGGCGAAAGGGAAAACGTCCGGGTGCGATAGAAAAAGGATTCGTTGTAATCGGGCCCTTGACGGTGGAGAGCCGCGTATCCGATGGCGGCAACGGCCGCCAGGGTCAAGGGATTGGCGGGAATCCGCATGCTGAAGTCGAAAAAGGAATGAAGGCCGACCGCGATTATCCCGGTGATCACGCCGGCCCCGATGCCCACGGCGTGTGGATTATGACGCCGGCGCCAGACGGATATCAGCCGATGAAGAAAGAGCAGATACGCCGCCAAGACGAGACCGCCGCCGACCATGCCCGTCTCCGTAAAGAGCTCCAGCCAGTCATTGTGGGCATGGCCGGCCGTCCAGACTCCGCTATAGGGCACCGGGGGATCTAAATGTGTATATCGGTAATAAACATACCGAAGATTGCCCAGCCCGACACCTGTGACTGGATAATCCCCGATGATGGGCAGCAGGGTCCAGGATGTGTATAGCCGGGAGCTCAATGCCTCGGTCCGCTCAAACTTCTCCAGGGTAGGATCCATGCCGACCTGAAGCCCGTAGGCGATCACAAGTACGCAGATGGCCAGGATGGCGAGACTGTGTTTCCGGCCATCCGGGCGGAAAAAAAAGAGTCCCGCCATGAAAAAGGCCGCCACCCCAATGGACAAAATCCCGCCCCGGGATGCGGACAACAGCAGACCGAGCCCCATGATCAGAGCAGTTCCGGCCAGGAGCAACCCCTTGGGGTTGGGTGACTCCGGCGCGAACCATCCCACCACCCTCTGGACCAGGGCCTTCCGCTGCCGCAGACCGGGTACAAACCGTTTTTTCCGTTTTCGATGGGCGAACACGAACCCGACCGTCAGCGGAAAGAGCATCTCCAGGTAAAAGCAGAAATGATTGGAAACCGTGAATGTGCCGCTGGCGAATCGGGCCCCGCCCGGCCGGCTGACCCACCAGAATATCTTCGGTGTGGTGCTGAAAATTTCGTAGATGGCGTAAAGTGCCTCAAAAAATCCAACGCCGATCAGCGTCCAGACGACGGCGTCGATCCGTTTTTTGGTCCGCAGCAGATGGAGCGCGAGAAAGAAAATGGCCAGGTAAGCAGCCAATTTAAGCCCATCGCGCAGCGTCGGGTAAACCGAATAGGCCAGGCGAACCCCTGACGACTCGTTTCCGGCGCCGGCGGCCTCCCGCCAGATGGACACCGCGGCCGAATGGTCCGCGTGCCTCAGGGGCGAGATCGCCGCCGTCAGCCGGGACGGCAACGGCAGCAGTTGGAAACAGACTATCAAAAAAAACATAAGCAAAAGAGCGTTTGCGGGCGTTTTGATCCAGGTGACCGGATTCTTTTCCCATGGCCGGACCTTGTCCATCACGGCCAACCAGCATACGAAAAAGACCAGGATTTCAAGCAACGTATAGGCCCAGATATGCACACTGCCGAAAGCCAGCGGTGCCCAGACCAGCGAGGCCCATAGTCCGAAAAAAGCGATGCGATTCAGACGCATATGCTCAACGTGGAAAGAAAAGAGACATTTCTTTTGTGTCTTAAAATAGAATAAATATGGCATCCTTCATTTTCCAGTTAACAAATTGCAAATATCAGTGTCCGATTTTG
>CAZWGY010000300.1:0-5945 GCA_964633575.1 uncultured Desulfobacteraceae bacterium | reverse complement strand
GACTGTCGGCTTACTCCATCAAAATCGGTTATCTGACAAATATGAATATTATCCGGCAAAACGACCGCTCATGTCTTGCGGGGGCTTCTTCACCCACTGCCAGCGGGTCAGCTCAATTTGAGCGTCCGGGCCACGCCCCGGCGTGGTCGGGCGGTCGCTACGGGGGCATGGGATCGCGATTGCGGTTTCTCCGCCATGGCGCAAGCTAACCGTCAAAATGACCATATATCAAAGCCCCCCGCGGCGTCAACCCGGATGGCTACTCCCGCAAATAGAGCTGATTGCCGTCGCAAAACGCCTTTTCAACGATTTCCCGTCTCAGGTCTCCGGCCACAACGATGGTTGAAATCGAAATAGTAGCCAAGACCGACAATTTTTAACACACGGCCGGGAGAAGTACAACCGGCACGCGGTTGTCTTATACTGGCAATCGGTAGATTCTATTCGAATGGCTAAAGCTCTATAATACAATGATTTATGACATGATACAAGACTCACCCGATCCGCCGGATTACCTCCACGATCGGCACCTCCCAACCGTCACACTTGAGTCGATGCCGGAAGGCCGCTTTCGTATCTCCGGCGTTCCGCCGGACCAGGCCCAGGACGATCGCCTGTTCCACTGTCTGAAGGCGATCCTTCCATCGCTCCCGGGCTTGTTGCGAAAGCCGGGCCACGGGCGTCCCGTCCGGCGTGGTCAAGTGGATGGCGGAGGCGCCGTTCCGGAAAGCGAGCGGGGCACCGGTCCGGAGTCGGCTGACGGTCTCATGGACTCCGGCCCCGGCCGGAAATCCCCCCGCGTAGTCGATGTAGAGATCCCCCATCCCCAGGACGTCGTATCGAACCCCGACGGCGGGCGGATTTCCGGAGGACGTGAAGGTCCGGTCCATCAGATGATCAGGGTCCAGCCGGAGCGGATGGGGATTCTGGCAATCCCGCCGACAAAAGAGGGTGAGAGTCCGTCTGGCCCGGGTCATGGCCACGTAGTAGAGCCGGCGCTCCTCGGCCAGTTTCCCCGGGTCCGGCTCGGCCCGCCAGTCCCCGTCGAGGATGAAGACGTGGTCCATCTCGAGGCCCTT
The DNA here is from genome assembly GCA_964633575.1 of uncultured Desulfobacteraceae bacterium. Taxonomy (GTDB): domain Bacteria; phylum Desulfobacterota; class Desulfobacteria; order Desulfobacterales; family JAABSP01; genus CAYNGG01. Next base: position 4,866 of record CAZWGY010000300.1, on the reverse strand, counting down.
GGCGCCGTGGGCGGTGCCGAGGTGGATGCCGTGTCCCAGCCGGTGCTCCCGCCGCTGGGCCATCAGGGATTCGAGGATAAAATCCATGGCGGCCCGGGTCGGAAGGATCGCGTCATCGGTCTCCTCCCGCCAGTCATCCAGGAGCCGGTGGACCTTGGAGAGCCAGGGATTCGTTGAATCCGACCCATCCCCCATCCGGTTGATCAGCTCGGAGGCGCGATGGAGGGCATTCGGGGTCCGGGAGAGGTCGTCGAGGACATCCGCGATCTCCCTCACCCGATGGATGGAAAACCCGCTCGCCCGGCCCAGCGGATAACTGAAAGCCATTCCGTCGGCCGACAGAGCGGTCCGAACGGCGGCCAGGGCCTCGCATGCGATCCCGTTTCGGGCCAAGACGGCGATGTCCCGGCCATCTATCTCCGGCTGGAGGGCGGTCAGCCGACGGATCTCGGCGACCAGGGCCGCGGCCTGCTCCCCGGCGTCAGCGACGGTGATCCGCTGGACCTTGCCTCGACCGACCGAATCCAGGCTCGCCCAGACACCGCCGGGGGGATCGCCCTCCCGGACCCGATTGACCCGGATGGGGTACCCGGTTTTCATCCGGTCGGGATTCTGATCGATGAGGCTGTTGGCGGCGGCAATGATATGGCCGCCGCCGCGATAGCTTTCCACCAGGTAATGGACCCGGGCGGCGTAGTCGGCTTTGAACCGCCGGATGTAGTCCACGCTGGCGTTCCGGAACCCGTAGATGCTCTGGTCGTCGTCGCCCACCGCCAGGATGGCGCATTTCTGAGTGGGATCATCCCGGGTCCGGCCGGCGATGGCCGATATCAGCTCGTATTGATCCCCGTCGATGTCCTGGTATTCGTCCACGAGGATATGGCTGTACCCGCCGAGCAGCCGGTCCCGGGTCTCGTCGCCGGAAAAGCCGGGGAGGGCCTTGTCTCCGTTGATGAGGGCCGTCGCTTCCCGGATCACCGTGTCCAGCCGTTGCCGGGCATCGGATGTCGCCATCGCGGCAAACGAGGTCCCGGTCAGCCGGATGGCCAGGGCATGATAGGTCAGGACCGCGACCCCGACCGCGTCCGGCCCCACCAGGTCCCGAAGCCGCCGCCGGACGGCGGCCGCCGCGGCGTGGTTGAAGCAGAGCATCAGGATGGCCGACGGCGGAACGCGCTTAACCCGCAGCAGGTAGGCACATCGATGGACCACCACCCGGGTCTTGCCCGATCCGGGACCCGCGAGGACCAGGGCGCTTTCCGCCGGGTCCGACGCCACAATGGCCTCCTGAACCGGGTGCTTCAGGGATTCGACAATGGCCTTGAACGTGGCTTCGCTGGTGGCCATCTCGAGCATCTTCCGCCGGTCCGGAAACCACTTCCTGATAAATGCCTCGGCTTTTAAGGTAAAATAGTCGGTCACCAGCCGCCGGGCACGGCTGATCCCATCCAGGCCCAGCCGGACGTATTCGTTGATGACGTGGATCTGAAACCGGCGCTGGGCGTAGTGGTGGTCCAGAGCCGCGTATTCCCCCCTGGTGTAGCGCCGGCCCCGGGCCGTGGGCAGCAGCCGGATGGCCAGGGCCTGACGAAAGACGGCCAGGCCCTTTTGGAGGATGATCACCCGGTGCTCGTGGAGAAAGAGCAGGCCGCGCTCGATGGCCGCCGAGAGCTTGGCCGGGGGCACCGGATTCTGGTGGAGGGTCAGGTCCCGCCGCAAGCCATCGGCCAGCTCGTCCGACGCGAACGATACGAGGACCTCCCCGCCGGATGGCTCCAGGGCCTTTTCGATGATGACGTTGAGGATCGCCCAGGCGACGGCCTGCCGGCGTTCGGCAATCGTTTCGATGGTGTCCCAGGATTTAAGGAGCCGAATCCGCCACTGATCCCCGTAACCGTGCCGACACCGAATGGAGCCCGATCCCCCCGCGAATCCCGTGCCGTCCCGGGCCAGGGAGCGGAGCAGGGCCTTGATTCGTTCCGGGTTGGCGTCGTCGATCCCCTCGTCCCGGAGCTTTTGCGCCAGCCCCCGGAGCCCGAGGCTCAGCCATTGCTCGGGATCATCATCGGGGTGGTGCGCCCGGAGAGTCCCGATCATCCGGGTCTCGGTCGCGCAGACCTTGGAAAGCAGAGCCGTTGCGTTGTTTTTCCCCTTGGGGCGGACAAAGGCGGTGTAGTTGATCCCCTCCGTGATCAGCTCCGCATCCACCATCTGGTGGAGGATGTCCATGATGGCTTTGGAGTCGGGCAGTCGGTCGGCGCTTTCAGGGGTCCCCGCCAGCTCCTGGTAGAGGTCGTCGGCGCTGATGCCGTCGTCCGGGTCACCGCGAAGGATCGCTCGGAGCACGGCCTCCCAGGTCCGGCGCCGATCGTCGGAGAGATTGAGCCGGTCGAGCTTTTCCCGGGCTTCGGCCATGGACTGAAAACGGGTCCGCCCCTGAAACACCCGGGTCCGGTTCTCGTTTCGCTCCAGAAACCCGGCCCGTTCCAGCCAGGCCACGGCGGTCTTCACCTTGGTGTCGGCATCCTGGCGTTCCGGATCGAAGCTCACCGAGACGCCGGTATCCCGGAGGAGGTCCTTCGGGGTAACCACCGTTTCCCCGTTCCGGTCCCGTTTTCTCCGACGCAGGCCCCGGAGAATCTGGTCGATGTCCCGCTTCCGGACCTCGCTCAAGGCGGCCAGGCCGAACTGGGTCTCGACGTCCTCGCGGTCGTAGAGGAGAATGCACGTGGCCGGCTGGCGGTCCCGGCCGGCGCGGCCGGCCTCCTGGAGGTAGTTTTCGAGGGAGCCGGGGATGTCGGCGTGGATCACCAGGCGGACATCCGGCTTGTCGATCCCCATCCCGAAGGCGTTGGTGGCGCAGATCACCGGGATCTCCCCCGAAATGAAGCCGTCCTGAACCCGGCGCTTGTCCGGTGCCGCCATCCCGGCGTGAAAGGGTTCGGCGATCAGAGGAACCCCCTGGAGATATTCCGCGACCGCTTCGGTCTCCCGCCGGGTGGCGCAATAGACGATGGCGCTGCCGGCACCGAGCCGTTCCGCCAACAGCTCGGCGATCCGGGCGTGCTTCGTGTGAGGCCCCACCGGCTCGACGGCGTATTGGAGATTATCCCGCTCGTGGCCGCCGAGGAACCGTTCAAGGCGCTGACCAAGCTGATCCCGGAAATGGTTGTCGATTTCCTCGATCACGTCGGTCTTGGCCGTGGCGGTCAGGCAGGTCACCGGCGGGGGCGTTTCCCCTTGGAGGTCGGCCAGCTCCCGGATGAACCGGGCCGCGTAGAGGTAATCCGGCCTGAAATCGTGCCCCCACTTCGACAGGCAGTGGGCCTCGTCAAAGACCCAGGCCCCGATCTCCCGGGATTTGAGGGCCTCCCGCACGGACCGGTTCCGGAGTTGCTCCGGGGAGATGTAGAGGAGCCCGACGTCCCCCAGGCGGACCCCTTCGAGGGCCGCGCCGCGCTCCGGACCGGTGAGCAGGCTGTAAATGGCGGCCACGGCCCCCGTCCCGGTGGCCCGCTCCAGGCTCTCTTTCTGGTCCTTCATGAGGCTGAGGAGAGGGGAGATGACCACGGTGAGGAGCCCCCGCCGGGCATAACGGACCAGGGCCGGAAGCTGAAAGCAAAGCGATTTGCCGAACCCGGTGGGCAGGACCCCGAGAAGGGGCCGGCCGGCCATCCCGTGCCGGACGATCCGTTCCTGCAACGGACTCCCATCCGGCAGGGTCCGGAACCCCTTGAAGCCGAAATACCGGCGGAGCCGGCGGGCCGGGTCATGGGTCTTTCGGCAGTAGCCGCAGGCCGGGTTTTGGCAGGGTTTATCCCGCATGGCCTTGAGGGCCCGGGCCACATCCGGGAAGCGATGCCGGACCCAGGGCGGGATCACCGAATTCCCGCCGGCCACCCGGAGCCAGGCCAGCGCATAAGCGATGGCGGTCCGACGGCTGGGATGCCATAACAGGGGCCGGACGGTCTCTTCGACGCCGGCCAGGCAGATCCGATCCCCGACGATCCGGATAAACCTCTGTAGGGCGGTATCCGGGTCGATGACGGGCGCGTCCGCCGCGCCCTGGATCCGGACAAAGAGGTCGGCCATCCCCCGGCCGTCCCTCAGCTCCCGGTCATCCTCGGGAGCGAAGGCGTATCGGTAAATCCTCAACAGGTCCGGGCAAGACCGGCCCCCGTCGGCAAAGCTCGCCCACTGGTCCCGGAACAGAGCGGCCGACAACCGGGCGTCGGCCACCGGGTTGCTTACGGAATCGCGGACCAGCTTGTAGTCCTTGACCAGACGATGGTAGGGGTTTTCGGGAAAGGCCAGGGGAGAAAGGTAAAGGGTATCCACCACCGGCTTTCCGAGGAGGTCGAGGGACGGCGCCTGGGCGGCGAGGATGGGGAGGTCGTGGAAAACGACGTTATGGCCCAGAACGCGGGCGGCCCCGGCACCGAACCGGTCCAGGGCGGTCAGGGCTTCGGACGGGGAGAATCGCCCTTTCCGCTCAAAGGTCTTTTCCCCGAATAATGCCCCGATCCGGCGAATCCGGTTGTCCCGCCCGACTTCGAGGTCGATCACCAGGCAGGATGCCAGAAACGTCTCGGCCGTCTCAATCGGCACCGGAAGCCGCCGACGGGCCTGGAAGAGGTGCCCGCATCGACCGCAGCGGACCCGACGGGCTTTGCCGGCCTTCAGTCGGGCGGCATCCACCCGGTAGGCGGCCCGGCAGCGGGGGCAGGTGACCTTGATCCTCAACGGTCCGGCACTCCGCCGGACGGGCGATGGGGCTCCGACAATCCCCGGATATGCACGACATCATCCTTCATAAACCGGGAATTATACGCTGATCCCCAACGATTTCAAGCCGGAAGCGGCGGG
>CAZWGY010000299.1:0-5969 GCA_964633575.1 uncultured Desulfobacteraceae bacterium | reverse complement strand
AGGCGGTGGCCTGGTCGGAGATCCTGGCTCCGCCGGTTTCGGTCCGGGATCCGCGTTAGCCAACGTCACCGACGCCCCCCTTTCTCTTCCGGGCCGCCTTCGGGCGGCCCGGTTATCCCCCATCGATCCCGTAGCGCTGGATTTTCCGGCGCAGGGTGTTCTTATCGATGCCGAGCTCCCGGGCGGTGGCCAGACGTTTCCAGTTATTCCGGTCCAGGGCTCGCCGGATAGCCGTCTTCTCGACTTCCTGAAGCGTGCGCCCTTCTCTATCGACGGTCGGGATGACTTCAGTCCGCGGTCGTATCTGCTCGGGGATGTGAGAGAGGCCGATATAACCGGTCCGACACAGGATAAAGGCATGCTCGATGGCATTTTCCAGCTCACGGACGTTGCCGGGCCAGTCATAAAGGGTAAACGCCGCCAACACTTCATCAGAGACCCCGAGTATCACCTTGCCGGTGAGGGTGTTGAACCGCTCTATAAAGTGATCGACGAGCAGCCCGATATCTTCCTTCCGCTCCGATAGACGGGGAAGCTGGAGCCGGATAACGTTGACCCGAAAATAAAGATCCTCACGAAACTCCCGTGCTTCGACCATCTGTTTCAGGTTTCGATGGGTGGCGGCAATGATTCGGGCGCTCATGGGGCGGCTTACGGTGGTGCCGAGGGGCCGGAAGGTCCGGCTTTGGAGCACCCGTAGCAGCCGAACTTGAGTGGACGGGGAGACGTCGCCAATTTCGTCCAGGAACAGGGTGCCATCCCCCGCCGCCTCGAACAAGCCGGGCTTGTCTCGTCTGGCGTCGGTGAAGGCGCCGGCCATATACCCGAACAGCTCGGCCTCAATGAGGGGCTCCGGTAAGGCCCCACAGTTAATCGCTACAAATGGCGCCGTCGGATGGGCGCCCTGGTTGTGGATCGCTTTGGCGATCAGCTCCTTTCCGGTCCCGCTGTCCCCCTCGATCAGCACCGTGCTCCGGCTTTCGGCCAACTGCGGTAGAATCGAGAAGAGCTTCAGCATCCGGTGGTTTTTGCTGACGATGTCTTCGAAACTGTGGGACTTTTTCCACGCCTGGCGGAGCTCGGTGATTTCGGTGAGGTCCCGAAAGGTTTCGACGGCGCCGACGACCGCGCCTTGGGGATTCCGCATAACACTGGTGCTCACGCTGATGGGAATCCGGCTGTTGTCGGAGCGGACGATGAAGACGGGCACGTTTTCACAGGGGGTTCCGGTTTTCAGCGTCTGCTGAACACAGCAGTCCGATTCACAGATTTCCGCCCGCATCACCTCAAAGCATTTCCGTCCGATGGCCTCTTCTCGGGGGACCCGAGTGATCTTTTCGGCCGCCCGGTTAAAAGAGGTGATGATCATTTCGAGGCTTACCGTCACGACTCCGTCGGCGATGCTGTCCAGGATTGCCTCGTAATCCACGGGCACCCCACCCAATCCGTTCACGGCTCACCTCCCTGACTCGTTGTGTTGAAGCTGCATTTCGCCTCTCTCACGCCACCTTCGGGTGCATATTGTTCCCTGATATCGGTCCGCCAGCCGTTTGTCAACCCCTTCTTGTTTTTCAAAAAGCGTTTTTCCAACAGGTGGTTATGGATCAACCCGGCAGCTTGACCACATAATGGACCATTATTTGCTGTACTAATGTCATTTAGTGAACGGTGTTCGGCTCCGGGGCGTTTTTGCACCGGGCTGGACCCCCTTCGGCGATAACCGCGGAGAAAGGAGATTGGCATTGAAAATCGGCAAACAGATTACCTCAAAACGAGGATGGTTGCCCGTCGTCTGTCTGTTATCGACCATGGCAGCCGTATTCGTCATTCAGGCCACCGGGCTGGCTGGAAGCGATGAGGCCAAAAAATCCCAGAAATCAGCGTTTGCCCTGTATCAGCAGAAATGCCTGGCCTGCCACGACTCGGTGGCGGACCCCGAAAAGCCGGGGCGAACTCGAGATGACTGGCATCTGGTCGTCAACATCATGCATGGCTATGGAATGGATCTCTCATCCGATGAGGGTGACCAGATCGTTGACCTCCTCTACGCCCTGAGACGGGGAATCGAGAGTGACCCGGGTTAATCTGGGGTGTCTTGGCACATCCCCCTCTGATTGATCCTAAAACCCTATTTTATCAAGGAGATATCCCAATGAAGAGACGGACTTTTCTCAAATCTCTGGCCGCCACCGGTGCCGGCGCTTCCCTGTCGGGAGCCGCGGGATGGATGGTCCCCCGGGCCGAGGCCGGAAAGAAGCTCGATATCGGCGAAATCAAAAGCGTGAAGGTAGATGTCCTTACCGAGACGAGCTGGTTCGACAACGATCAGTTTAAAAAGGACATCACCGATTATGGCGGGGCCATGACCAATCAGTACACGATCCCGTGGGACTGGGACAACGCCGGCGGCTATTCGGCTTTGCTGACCATCACCGAGCTTGACGGTAAAGAGCGCAAAATTCTCTTGGATTCGGGATGGAACAACGACTGGATGGACTACATCTGGGAGATGAACAACATCCCGGCCATGCTCAAAAGCGGCGAGATCGAGCTCATGGTCCTCTCCCACTGGCACCTGGACCATTACTGGGGGATCGAATCGACCCTCAAACACAAGCCGGACATCACCATGTACGTCCCCCAGACCCATTTCCCCGAGGACATGAAGCTTCTCAAGGGAGGGCATCTCACGGCGAAGAACAAGGAGGGCAAGGATGTCCACATCTGCAAGAACGACCACCCCCACACCGGCAAGCTGGTGGAGTGCAACCCGGACGGGGAGAACGGCACCGGCATCTATCAGATCATGCCGGGAGTCGCCGTCCGGATGTTCGACGTCCCGATTCTTCTCCGGGTCCGGGGCGAAAACGTCCTCTATTTCAACGTCAAGGACAAGGGCGTCGTGACCGTTACCGGTTGCTGCCATCCGGGTATCCTCTCTCTCTTTTCCTACGCCCGGAAAAATTTTGAGGGATATAAGCCCTATGGATGCTATGGCGGCCTTCACATCAGCCTCTTTGAAACCTGGGAGCCCAAGTTTGACGACATCATCAAGGGAGTGAAGGCATTTAAGATCGAGAAGCTTGCCTGCAATCATTGCACCGGCTGGATCTGGGCGGAAAAGGCGGCCGCGTCCGGCGTACCGGTGGTCAAGGGCACCGACAAGTACAAGTCCTACAAACGACAGTCCAGCGTGGCCAAGGCCAGCAACGTCTTTCTGACCAACGGAGACCATATCGTATTCTGATACGACGACCACTGCCTAGCGATGAACCGGAGCGACGGGCCCATCCGCCCTTCGCTCCCCCCCCGGTCTCCGCACGGAGCCGATCAGGGCAAACCGCACATGAGGAGGAGCAATGGATACAGCACGCGGCGGATTTAATTACGCGCTCGGTATTGCAACGATGGTCGGGCTTTTTCTCCTGGTCTGGCTCTTATGGTACATCTTCATGAACCCGAACACCGTTTTGCGGCTCTACACGCCGATGTATGGGTTTTCCTTGGTCGTGTTCCTGGTGGCCGCCATCCTGATGGTCACCCACGTGGCCGACTATTATCCCTTCACGGAAGCGTCCCTTCGGGAGGGGCGATACGACCTGGGACTGGCGCTGACGATCATCACCCTCGTGCTGATGCTGATCCTTTATTACATCGTTTTCTGGGGCATCATCGGCCGACTGGGAGTCGCCTACTTCAGCCCCAAGTCCATTGTGGCCTCCGGCGGGGTGGGGGCTGAATTCTTCGTGGCTCGGGAAAACGCCTGCACGGCCATGCTCTATTATATGACCGCGTTTATCTGGATGGCCATCTTCTGGCGAACCGGATTCGGGCGGTGGCCCTGGCAAAACGCCGCCCACGGAATGGCCGCCTGGTCCCGGTTCGCCACTCTGTTCTTCTTTGTCAACATCATTTACGTGATTTTCTTCCATCCCCATGTGTGCAGCCTGTTCTACCCGGCCCAGGACAAAGCCGGAGTGCTGCCGTGGTGGGATGAGTGGTCCGGTACCGGCAGCGCCTTTCTCTGGCTGGGACTGATCATCTGTGCCATTTATTGGTTGATCGCCTTCGATCTGCTCTGGGAGGGCAAACCATTTCACCGGCTGGAAAAAGACGGCCGGGGGACTATCGCAAAGGGGATCGTGGTCTTTATCGCCTCGGTGCTCCTTGCCGTGTTAACCGTCTATATCCTGACCCGAATCTTCAATTACTACTGGGACGAGCCGTTTGTCGGCGGCCAGTACACTGACGGCCCCGATTTTCGCTACATCCACGCGGGTGAGATCGCCGGGTTTTGGATACTCGCCACTTTTCTCCTTCACATCTACCTCAACAACATCCCCAATGGCGGCAATATCTGGATCCGGGCCATCGTCCGGACCGTGCTGTCGATTGTCGGCGGGATGGGGTTTTACGCCTTCTACTACTCACCTGGCGGCACCCTGGTCCTGGCCAAGGTGCCGGGGATCGCTCAGCCGGGAGACACCCCCTTGGTCTGGACCTTTCTCTTTATCAGCGTCATCATGATTCACAACAGCTACTTCAACGCATGGCCGTGCCGGCGCGGCCACCAGGCGGACTGATATGAACGTTTCGAGACGGAACCTGCTCCGCCGGGATTGGCTCCGGTCCGTGGGGGCCATCTTCCGGGCCTTCGGGGACGGAATGCGGGATGCCGAGGCCCGACACACTTTTGATACCTTTTTCGACTCCTACGAATCGAGCTACGCCCTGACGCTGGCCTATCCGGATGAGATCCTGATGGAGACCGCCCGCAAGGAAGGTATTGCGGTCGAAGGACGGGAGAAAAACGCCATCGTCCGGGAGCTCTTCGAGAAAACCGGAGGGTACGGCCATCGATAGCGAAAGCTTTTTCCGAAACTGGATCGACAGCCTATTCATCACGGCGTCCTGGGTTGAGGCGGTCCAAACCGAAACCGGCATCCGTGGCGTCAGCCAAGTCTGGTCGGACCGGCCTGAGTGGTACATCTGGATCGACGGGGCCGCGGGCCCCTTTGATCTGGCCCTCCAGTCCACCGATACGATCGAGGTGAATAAGGAGACCTTCCCCGTGGGTCGGTTTACGATCCGATGTTATCCATACGCTTCGGATCCAACCTTTTCGCTGTTTTCGGAAGCTGAGCGACGGTGCCTCGACGGGGAGGGCTTCGACCACACTCGGACACCGATCGCGGATGCCCGGGCGGACATTCCTGAAACATTTTTCGGGGTCGGCGTGGTATCGATTGTGGCCGATCCCGCGGGGCCGCTCTGCATGATCACCTATGACAGTCTTCAGACCTTGCGGACGCTGGACCGGAACCGGATCATCCGCGAGGTCCCCGGCTGGCGGCTGGGATACCCGCTGTTTGATCGGCTGGCCATGCTCTATGCCTTTTTCAGCAAACAGACGCCGTTTAGATACGGTGCTATTCGGGCACCAGGGTTCGAAATGGTCAGCGATTCCACCGGGCAATCGTGCTGCCGGGATAACATCGATCTCCACCAACTGTCGGCCAGCCTGCTCTTCCGTGATCCATCCGTCGACGCCTGTCGTCTCGGTGCATTGTGGCAGGGGCGCCTGGAAATCACCGATGAGGTTGTATTTGAAACCGAATTTGGCTCCTACCCGCCAAATTGCCGCATCTATCCGAACGCGGTGGATTTGGATTTCCCCATTAACCTTAAATGGTGGCACCTGGCGACCATGACGGCTCATTCCCATCTGGCTTCGACGTGTGGATGCGGCGGAGATTGCGGACACGGGCACCCGGCAGACGGTCAACTCCCGAACGCTCTCCAATCGCGTTTTGACATCCCGTAGCCGATGGCCGTCCCAACCGTTACCGACTTCATCCGGGTGGCCGGCCAGGCTTCCGGCCATGGATAATCCCCCATGGAGCGCATTGCCCTCCCCGTATTCGAATCCCGAATCTCACCCGTGCTGGACTCCTGTTCCCGCATGGTGA
>CAZWGY010000298.1:0-5973 GCA_964633575.1 uncultured Desulfobacteraceae bacterium | reverse complement strand
CGTCACGGTATCGAGCCTTGATTATGGCGTGGGCGATGGCGGCCGTCTTTCTGGCCGGGCGGGCGGCGGCTCAACCGGCGGAGGAGGGTGCCTGCCCGTGTGATCGGACGCCGGTCCGGCACGATGTCGAGGTCGTTCGGGTCTATCCCCACGACCCGACGGCCTTCACCCAGGGGCTGGTCTTTTGTGAGGATCGGCTTTACGAAGGCACGGGGCTTCGCGGACAAAGCCGGCTCCGGGAAGTGGACCTGGAGACGGGTCGGTCCATCCGGGAGGTCCGGCTGCCGCATCCGTTTTTCGGTGAGGGGATCGCCGTCCGGGGGGACCGGATCATCCAGTTGACCTGGAAGGCGGGGGTCGGGATGGTTTACGGGCGCCGGACCTTCCGGATAATTCAGCGATTCCGATATGATGGGGAAGGGTGGGGGATCACCCATGACGGAACCCGGCTCATTGTCAGCGACGGGTCCTCGAGTCTGGCCTTCTGGGACCCGGAGACTTACCAGGAGACGGGGCGGGTAGCGGTCCGGGACGGCCGACGACCCGTCCGGTGGCTCAATGAGCTGGAATATATCCGGGGTGAGGTCTGGGCCAATGTCTGGCGGACGGATCGGATCGCCCGGATCGATCCGGACTCCGGATGCGTGGTGGGGTGGATCGATCTGGGGGCCCTGCGTGCCGACGGCCTTGCCGACGGTGGTGGTGTCCTCAACGGAATCGCCTACGACGCTCCCACGGATCGACTCTTTGTCACCGGGAAGCTCTGGCCCAGGCTCTTCGAGATTCGGCTGACAACTCGACCCGGCAAGTAGAGGCGGTTCGCGCAGTACGGGCGGTTCGCGAACCGCCCCTACGACTCCATCGGCTCATCCGGATACGGAAATTGATCCGGGCGGCCCGGCCTGGCTGCAATCATCCTTGACACCCGGCTACGGTTTTTTTATATCCGATACGAAGACCTCCGAGGTTTCCAAAAAAATTGGAACCCTCGGAGGTCTGATAAGGAAGGCGAAGATGGAACCCATTGTTTCCCTGACCAAGGACCTAATCCGATTTCAAACGATGCACTCCCGCCGCGACGAGATCCGCGCTTGTGCGGACTTTATCTTAAGGTGGCTCGCGGATCGGGACCTTCCCGCCCGGCGGATCGACCACGGCGGGATCCCGTCCGTTCTGGCGATGCCGCCTCGGGGGTCGGCCGAGGTCCTTCTTATGAGCCACATTGACGTGGTGGACGGCCCGGATGCGTTGTTCGAACCGGTGGAAAAGAATGGCCGCCTTTATGGCCGGGGCGCGGTGGATGACAAGTATGCCGCGGCCCTCTCCCTGATTCTCCTGGAATCCCATGCAAGCCGGCTCCGCGCCGCGGGCCGATCCCTGGACGAGCTGCCTGTCGGGGTCCTGATCACCGGCGACGAGGAGATCGGCGGGGTCCACGGGGCCAGGGCGGTCCTCCCCGAGGTCCGGGCCGACTTCTGCATTGCTCTGGACGGCGGGGCTCCCGGCCGGATCGTCACCAGGGAAAAGGGAGTCCTTCGGGTGAAGCTCATCGGGAAAGGTCGGACCGCTCACGGAGCCCGGCCCTGGCTGGGGGAAAACGCCATCGAGAACCTGATGACCGATTTTTTGAAGGTTAAGCCGCTCTTCGACCTGGAAGCGCCTGATCACTGGCACCGGACGGTGAACCTGGGGAAAATTTCCGGGGGGACCTCGATCAATCAGGTCCCGGACCGGGCCGAGGCGATCCTGGATATCCGCTACACGGAAAACGACGACGTGGATGACCTGGTGGCCCGGATGCGTGAGGCAATCGACGGGGACCTCGAGGTGACTGAGCGGGAGCCGCTTTTCTTCAGCGGGGAGTCGCCTTACCTCGACCTTCTGGTGGAGAGCGCCGAGGGGGCCGGGACCGTGGTCGAGCACGGTGCCAGCGATGCCCGGTTTCTTTCCGACGTCGGCATCCCCGGCGTGGTCTGGGGGGCTGAGAGCGAAAACAGTCAGCACACCGAGGACGAGCACGTGGTGATCGACAGCGTGACGGCGCTCCACCGGATGCTTGACGAATACCTCAACCGGGTGGCCGAGCGGCGATGACCTTGCCCGCGGATGACCATTTGCTCACGGTGGAGGGCCTCCGGACCCACTTTTTCACCTTCGAGGGCGTGGCCAAGGCGGTGGACGACGTCTCGCTCCACCTCGACCGGGGCGAAGTCCTCGGGGTGGTGGGCGAATCGGGGTGTGGCAAGAGCGTTATGGCGCAGTCGGTGATGCGCCTGGTCCCGGACCCGCCGGGGCGGATCGTCGGCGGCCGGATCACCTTTGACGGGATCGACATCCTGGGACTGCCCCTTCGCCGGATGCGTTCCATCCGGGGTAACCGGATCGCGATGATCTTTCAGGAGCCGATGACTTCCTTGAACCCGGTCTTCACCATTGGCGATCAGATTTGCGAGATGTTCGCGCTCCACCAGAGGCTGTCCCGGTCCGAAAGCCGGGACCGGGCCGTGGAGATGCTTAAAAAGGTCCAGATTCCGGCTCCGGAAAAGCGCCTGTCCGAATACCCCCACCAGCTTTCCGGCGGGATGCGCCAGCGGGCCATGATCGCCATGGCCATGGCCTGCGACCCCGAAATCCTCATTGCCGACGAGCCCACCACCGCCCTGGACGTCACCGTCCAGGCTCAGATCCTCGACCTGATGCTCAAGCTCCGGGCTGATTTCGACACCGCCATCATGATGATCACTCACGACTTGGGAGTAATTGCCGAGATCGCCACTCGGGTGGCGGTGATGTATGCCGGCAAGGTGGTGGAGACGGCCGACACGGTGACGGTCTTCGAAGAGCCCGAGCATCCCTATACCCGGGGGTTGCTCCGGTCTATTCCCAGGCTCGGGGATCGGTCCGGGAGCGGTCGCGAACGGCTCTCGGAGATCGCCGGGCTGGTTCCAAGCCTTTATGCCCTTCCCGACGGATGCCCCTTTGCCCCCCGCTGCGAGTCGGCAATGGGGATCTGCCGGGAATCCCTTCCCGATATTCTGGAGACGGCGCCGGGGCACAGTGTCCGGTGCTGGCTCTCCGAATCCGGCGGTGGTGCGGCGGAGGCCGGCCATGCCGCCTGAGCCGATGTTCTCGACCGCCGGCCCCGACCCTTCCGCCCCGTTGCTGTCAGTAAGCGACCTTCGGGTTCATTTTCCCATCAAAAAAGGCGTGTTGTCCCGGACGGTGGGATATGTTTATGCCGTTGACGGGGTGTCACTGACCCTCGGCCGGGGGGAGACGCTCGGGCTGGTGGGGGAAAGCGGGTGCGGCAAGACCACGGCCGGGTTGGGGATTTTGCGGCTGATCCCGGTCACTGGCGGGACGGTGGTCTATAAGGGGCGGGAAGTGACCCGGATGGGGGCCGGGGCCTTGAGGGACCTCCGCAAGGAGATCCAGATCATCTTCCAGGACCCCTATTCATCGCTCAACCCCCGGATGACAGTCAACCGGATCGTCGGGGACCCCATGGAGATCCACGGGCTCTACCCCGGCCCGGAGCGGGCGGATCGAATCGCTCATCTTCTGGAGCGGGTGGGGCTTTCGCCGGAGCAGGGCCGTCGATATCCCCACGAGTTTTCCGGAGGGCAGCGGCAAAGGGTGGGTATCGCTCGGGCATTGGCCCTCGATCCGGACCTGATCATCGGGGATGAGCCGGTCTCGGCCCTGGACGTCTCGATCCAGGCCCAGATTATCAACCTGCTCATCGACCTTCAGCGGGAGCTGGGCCTGTCTTACATCATCATCGCTCACGATCTGGCCGTGGTGGAGTATATCTGCGACCGGATCGCGGTGATGTATTTGGGCCGGGTGGTGGAGACGGGCGGGTACCGGGAGGTTTACACCTCGCCGCTCCACCCGTACACCCGGGCGCTCCTGTCGGCGGTCCCGGTGCCCGACCCCCGGCGCCGGGGTGACCGGATCATTCTGACCGGGGATGTGCCCAGCCCCATCCAGCCCCCGGCGGGCTGCCGGTTCCACCCTCGATGCCCCCGCCGGATGCCCGATTGCGACCAGGTTGCCCCGACCCTCATCGACCAGGGGAATGGTCACCAGGTAGCCTGCTTGTTGTATGAATGAGCCACGCCGTCGGCGTGGCGTGAAGCCTCATAACCCGATATCCGGAAAGGAGTTGCGTATGAAATCGATTCGTTGCCTGCTGACCCTGGGCCTTTGCGTGGGCCTCGGCCTGGCCATGTCCGGGACCGCTCTAGCGGCGGACCTGGTGGTGGCGGTGGACACCTCGCCTCGGACCATGAATCCCCATGGTTCGGACGCGGACGCCAACCTCTCGAAGATGGCCAACATCTTCGACGGCCTGCTCCAGCGGAAAGGGGCCGGCGGGAAGCTGGCTCCGGCCCTGGCTGAGCGGTGGGAGCACCCGGACATGCTCACCTGGAAGTTCTATCTTCGCAAGGGCGTGACCTTCCACAACGGCAACCCGTTCACCGCGGCGGATGTCAAGTTTTCCTTCGAGCGCCTCGGGGACCCCGAGGTCTCGGAGTTCATCAACACCGGCAAGTCCATCGCCAGCATCGATATCATCGACGACTACACCGTGGTCATCAGGACCAAGAAGCATATCCCCTGGTTTGCCAACAATATGCACCAGATTTTCATCATGGACAAGGAGTCCACCGAGAGCCGGGATCCCGGCGAGGTGGGGATCAAGCCCATCGGCACCGGGGCTTACAAGGTCGTGGAATGGGTCAAAGGGTCCTATCTGATGCTTGAGGCCAACGAAGACTACTGGGAGGGGGTGCCTCCCCTGAAAACGATCGATGTCCGGCCCATCACCGAGTCTTCCACCCGGTTTGCCGCCCTGGTCTCCGGGCAGGTGGAGCTGGTAGCGGGCGTCCCGGTGGAGCTCTACGACAAGGTAATCCAGAACCCGAAGCTCGACATCATCAACCGGCCGGCCCGACGGTCGATCTTTCTGGCTCTCCACAACCGGCCGGACACGCCTCTGGCCGACATCCGGGTTCGCCAGGCCATGTACATGGCCATCAACGAAGATGAGATCATCGAAAAGATCATGAGGGGCCATGCCGCCCCGGCCGCTCAGATCCCGGACCCGCCCACGGTCGGCTACAACCCCGACATCCAGAGGCTGCCCTATGATCCCGGCAAGGCAAAGGAGCTGTTGAAGGCGGCCGGATACGGTGACGGGTTCGAAATCACCCTCACCGGCCCCAACGACCGGTATGTCCAGGACGCTCAGATCGCCGAGGCCGTAGCCAAATACCTGGCTAAGGTCGGGATCAAGGTAACCCTCGACGTCAAGCCCAAGTCGATCTTCTTTCCCGAAGTGAGCGAGGGCATCCTCGACTTTTACCTCATCGGCTGGTTCGACGGGACCTTCGACATGGGGCGGACCTACTTCAAGCTGGCTCACTCCCGGGACCCCGAAGGGGGCTACGGCGGATTGAACGGCGCGAGCTTCGCCGATCCGGAGATCGACGAGCTGTTGGAGTCCACCGCCGACATCGTCGATACGGAGAAGCGCAAGCGGACGCTCCAGCAGCTCAACTACAAAGCCATGGTGGAAAAGATCGTCTGGATTCCGCTTCACTATCAGCAGGACATTTACGCCATCCAGAAGGGGCGGGGGATTCAGTTTGACCCCCGGCCGGACAAGTGGATGGTTTACAAGGAAATCAGCAAGCAATAGCCCCGCGCGGGAATAAATTCCCGCGCCATTGTCCGGTCGTCCCCACGGGACGCTGACGCTCGTGCCCGATATGGCCATTACATGAAATCGGCCCCAAAAGGGCGCCAAGCCACACTTTGTCCTGTAGGGACATTGAAGAAATAGCGTGGGGATTTATCCCCACGCGCGAGGCCGGCACCAACAGCGCCACCGCCACCCGGCCCTCGAATGAGATTTATCCCCACGCGCGAGGCCGGCACGCATGGTCCGGCGCGAGGATTACGACG
>CAZWGY010000297.1:0-5979 GCA_964633575.1 uncultured Desulfobacteraceae bacterium | reverse complement strand
ACCAATCTTTTCAGCCCATTGCCAGACCACTCTTCAAGCTCATCTGGACTTATCCCATATTTCTATGATATGGCCGGAGTTCATGATCGGAACGGAAACCCCAAAGGAGCGGAGGGCAGAGATGAGCGGGAAAAAGCAGACCTATGTATCGGTTGAGGAACGGGAGCTTCGGCGGCTGCGCGAGCAGGACAGCCGGCTGCGGACCCTGAGCCGGGACCTTCCGGAGCGGCTCAACGCCGTCCGCCGGCAGGCCCGGGATGAGATGGCCCGGCGGATTCGTCCCTTAGAGGCCCGCCAGGAAAACCAGGACCGGAAAATCCAGTCCCTGACAAGCGATCTGGCCGGGCTGGAGCGGGACACGCGGAAGCGGCTCAAAAAGCAGCAAAACGAATTTACCAGCCGGCTCAGGGACCAGCGAGGGGAGTACCTCAGCCTCATTGCCGACCAGGACCGCCGCCTCACCGGGATGATCCGGAGCGAGCAGGAGGCCCGCCGGGCCGCGGTGGACCATCTCCAGACCCAGATCAGCGCCATCGTGGCCGACGCCGACCGGCGGGAGGCGGCAAGCCGCGCCGTGGTGACCGACCTCGGAACCGTTGCCGACACGATTGCCGAGCTGCCCCACGACCGGTTCGCCCCGGGCCGGTTCGAGGCCATCAGCCGCCATGTGGCGGATGCTCAACGGAACCTCGATGCCGGGATGTCCGAGGCCGCCATGAGCACCGCTCAGCGGGCCTACTGGGAGCTGGCCGATCTCCGGGCCGAGGTCCTCGCCAAAGAGCAGGAGCTGATCCTCCTCCATCAGGCCGCCACCGAATCGGCTCGCGCCCTGCTGGAAGAAGCCCGGAGCCATCGGCAATACCGCCTGGAGATCGGCGAGGGCTCGGACCGGGACGAGATCGACCTCGAGGTGGATCATTGGACCCACGGGGCCCTGAGCGAATTCGAAGCCGAAGTCGAACGAATAAACGCCCGCCTGGACGCCGAAGCCGATACCCTCACCGCCGACGAAATCCGGGAGCTCATCGGGGAGCTCGATGCCCAAAAGGCCCGGCTCCCGGAAATCGTGGAAACGGCCCGGCAAAACATCCTGGCCTCACAGCTCCGGGTCAATATCGCCGACCTGGCGGTCGATGCCTTCAAGGCCCAGGGTTACACGGTGGCCGATGAAACCTACGAGGGCGATGACGAGCGGAACGCTTACGTGGTGAAGCTGACCAACGTGGCCGGCAGCGAGGTGGTCACGGTCATCAGCCCCGTGCCCGACCAGTTCGGCCAAAACGAGGTGACCGTCCACTCCTACGACCAGACCTACGTGGACGAGACCACCCTCCGGCAGCGGGCCGAGGAGCTGGTGTCCGCCCTCAACGCCGAAGGCCTCCAGGCCGCTCCGCCCCAACACGTCGGCGACGCCGAGCCCGAATTCCAGGACCTTTCGGCGGTCCGGCATCGAAAGGCAATCCAGGGAAAAACCACCGTGAAGAAATAAGGGGGGGCCATGGCCGTCGAGCGGATCACCGAACGGATCGACCTGAGCCGGGGAGAGCGGTTCATTCTCCTCTACGGAAACGTCAACGACACCTTTTGCGGGCCGAACCTGACCCTTTTCAACATCCAGACGGCCCTCTGGCGGTTCTTCCGGGACCGGGGATACCGACGGATCGTCTTCTTCGAAGGGGCCGGAAAGATCACCTGCCTCGACGAGGAATCCCGGCGGGGGTGTCTCCCACCGACGCCGGACCCCGAACGGTCCGCCGAAAGGGGCGGCCGGCGCGGTCCCCTCGGCCGGCGGAACCTCCTCCGCCGGACGAGCTCCGCGGACCGCCCCCCGGCCGCCGGACCGGGAAGCCGAAACCGTCCCCAACACCGGATGTCGGACCTCTCCGCCCTCGAAATCCTGAACCACATCATCTCCGACCCGAACGGCGATACCCCCACCGCCGTCATCTTTCCCCACGCGGAGGACCTCTCCCGGAGCAACCTCCAGGGTACCGGGTTCCGGGAATTCCAGAACCGGCTGGTCGCCTGGGCCCGGATGTCCTCCCGGCGCCCGGACCGGTGCGTCTTCATCTACAATGACGCGGACCGGGAATCCCTTCGGGAGACCATCCGGCGCCAGGAGCTGGGAGCCCTGTCCAATTTCATCGACCTCGCCGGAGACAACGCGCCCAACGTGGTCCGGATTTCCGGGCCGGAAGCGCCCGAGCTTCTCCGCGCCGTTCATCACCACCGGCTGCGCCGGGGCCTCGAGGTGGACTGGCGGTCCCTTGAACGGGTTGCCGGATGGCTGTCCGCGGAAAATATTCCCCTTTCGACCTGGGACGCCCGGCTCGGCGAGACCGAACGGCTCGGCCCGGAAACCGTTCAACAGTGGCTCCCGGCGGATCGCGCTTACAGCGACCGGCCGGCCGCCGAACGGCTCGATGAGCTGGTGGGGCTGGCCGCCGTCAAGGCCCAGATTCGTCGGAAGATGGCCCGGGCCGAGGTTTTCAGGGGCCGGACCGGCGGGACCCTCCATATAGCCTTTCTCGGGAACCCCGGCACCGGCAAGACCACCGTTGCCGAGCTGGTCGGGGAAATCTACCGGGACCTCGGCCTTCTCCGGCGCGGCCACACCGTCACCGCCAGCGGACGGGCCGCCCTGGTGGCCGAATACGAAGGCGGGACCGCCCCCCGGACGGACGGCCTCATCGACCAGGCCATGGACGGGGTCCTCTTCATCGACGAAGCTCACCAATTGATCCGGGAATCGGGCGACGACCCCTTCGGAACCGAAGCCGTCCGGACCCTCGTGGGCCGGATCGAGCGGGACCGGGACCGGCTCTGCGTGATCCTGGCCGGCTACCCCGAGCCCATCCGCCGGCTCATCGCCGCCGACAGCGGACTCGAAAGCCGGATCAGGGACGAAATCCCCTTCGAGGACTTCACTCCGGCCGAGCTGATGGAGATTTTCCGGCGAATGGCCGCCGCCGGGGCCGCCGATCAGGAATTCCCGACCCCGACCCCCGAAGCCGGGGAAGCCGTCGCCCAGGTCCTCCAGGGGCTCTACGAAACCCGGAACCCGGAAAGCTGGGCCAATGCCCGTGAGGTCCGGAACCTCCACGAGGAAATGCTCGATGCCTACGCCCAGCGGGTGACCGAAGGCGGCGTGGCGGGAGCCCTCCTTCCGGCCGACATCCCCGAGAAATACGCCGATTTCGTGGATCTCACGGTGGACGTGGACGCCCTCATGGCCGACCTCGAGGACCTGATCGGGCTCCGGCCGGTCAAGGACTTCATTCGGGACCTGGTGGACACCGTCCGGCTCGACCAGCGCCGGGCCGAAGCCGGCCTGGCGCCCCCGGCCGACCGGCCCCTCATGCATGCGCTCTTCACCGGCAACCCCGGCACCGGCAAGACCACCGTGGCCCGGCTCATGGGAAAGATCTTCAAGGGGCTGGGCCTCCTGCCCAGGGGCCACGTGGTCCCGACCACCGGCGGCGATCTGGCCGGAAGCAGCGTTGGAACCGGCATCGACAAGACCCGGGACAAAATCCGGGAGGCCCTCGGCGGGGTCCTCTTCATTGACGAAATCTACGGCCTGGCCCAGGGGAGCCTGGGGGAAAGCTACGGCGCGGACGTGGTCACCAACGCCCTCGTGCCGGCCATGACCGATCGAAAGGCCAACCTGGTCATCATCGGCGCCGGATACGGGCGGGACGTGGACGAATTCCTGCGGATCAACGCGGGATTGAGCCGCCGGTTCGCCCACCGGATTCACTTTCCCGACTTCAACGCCGACGAGATGCTCCAGATATTGATCCGTCACGCCGGCCGCCAGGGATACCGGTTTGATGACGCCGCCCAAACCCGGCTGGCCGACGGTCTGAAATCCATGCTCCGACCCCCGCCCTCGGATTTCGCCAACGCCGGGACGGCCGAGTCGCTTTTCGACGAAATCCGGCGCCGGGCCGCCCGGCGGCTGGTCAATGACCCGCCGGCCGACCCCGAGGCCCTGTCCACCCTGACCGAAGCCGACCTCCCGGACTGGATGACCGGCGGCCGGACCTCGACCGATCCCGACGCCGACGCCATCCTCGCCGAAATCGAGTCCATGGTCGGCCTGGCGGCGGTCAAGGATTTCGCCCGACGGCAGGCCGCCGTTTTCAATGGGATGGCCCGCCGGAAGGCCCTGGGCCTGCCGCCGCCCGAGGACCGCTCCCTCCATCTGGTCTTCACCGGCAACCCCGGCACCGGCAAGACCACCGTCGCCCGGCTGATGGGACGGCTCCTCAAAGCCCTGGGGGTGCTCCGGAAAGGCCACCTCATCGAGGCCGACCGGGCCAAACTGGTCGCCGGGTATATCGGCCAGACCGCCGGGAAAACCGAGGCCATGGTCCGGGAGGCCATGGACGGCGTCCTGTTCATCGACGAGGCCTACACCCTGAGCCGGGGCGGTGACCAGGATTTCGGCCGGGAGGCCATCGACCAGCTCCTGAAAATGATGGAAGACCACCGGGGACGGCTCGTGGTCATCGTCGCCGGATACCCGGCCGAAATGGATCGCTTCATCCACTCCAATCCCGGCCTCCGCTCCCGGTTCACCCAGTACGTGACCTTCGAGGACTACGACGGGCCGGAGCTTCTGGAAATCTTCAAGCGGATGTGCCGGTCGGCGGGCTACCGGCTCTCCCCCGAAGCCGATGCCCGATTGATGGACCATCTGACGGCGATCCGAGAACGCCGGGGACCCGACTTCGCCAACGGGCGGGACGTCCGGACCCTCTTCGAACGGGCCCAGGAAGCCCTCGACCTCCGGACCGCCGCCCTGCCCGAACCCGACGCCGAAACCCTGACCACCTTCCAGCCCGAGGACATCGAGTAGGCGGGCAAACCGAAAAGGAGAACCATAATGGTATCCGTCCAGGTATTTTCCAAATCCAGCGGCAAGCCGGCAGCCTCCGGCCGAAAAGTCACGGTGATCTTCAAGGGCCTCCTCCGGGGCCATACCACCGCCTTTACCGACGGCACGGGGACCGCTCACCTGGACGCCGACCCCGGCACCGGGGATGTCTTCGTCAGCGGCTCCAAGGTTTACTCCGGCCCCATCAGGGGGCTCGTCCGGGTCTATGCCTGACCGTGAGGCGACCCCGGCGGGCGATCCCCTCAACGTGGCGGCCCTCTGCCCCTCCACCCGAGCCCTCGGGCCGGGAAAGCGGTTCGTGGTCTGGGTCCAGGGATGCCCCTTCGACTGCCCCCGGTGCGGCTCACCCCAGTGGCGGCCGATGACGGCGGCGCTCCGCTATACCCCGGCCGGGCTGGCCGACAAAATCCTCGCCGTCCCGGACCTCGAAGGCATCACCCTCTCCGGCGGCGAGCCCATGATCCAGGCCGCCGGGCTTCTCGATCTGGTCCGACGGGTCCGAAACGTCCGGCCCCTGTCGGTTATCTGCTACACCGGCTTTACGCTGGACGCCCTCAGACGCCTGAATGATCCCGCCATCACCGGCCTGCTCCGGGAAATCGACGTCCTCATCGACGGGCCCTACATCGACCAGTTGAACGACGACCGGGGGTTGCGGGGCTCATCCAATCAGGGTATCCATTTCCTGACCGGGCGGTACCGGGACCAGGCGGAGTCCATGGCCCGGCGGAAACGCGAGGTCGAAATCCATCTGGCCGACGACCACTGCCTGATTGTCGGGGTCCATCCAAAGGGGTTCGAGGTGACCCTGTAGGCGGCGACGGATCGAAGTGGCGGCGGCATCCTGCCGGATCGAAGTGGCGGCGGCATCCTGCCGGATCGAAGTGGAGGCGGCATCCTGCCGCCGGTGCATCGCGAAGGTAACGCAGAGACGCCAGGACGAAAAGACGCAGAGGGGTATTCCTTCAGCTCTTTGCGCCCTTGCGGCTTTGCGCCTTGGCGTTATTTTTTTTATATCCAACGAAACACCCGCGCTCCCGGATGACGGAACCGGGGCAGCGCTCCGGCGGCTGTTG
>CAZWGY010000296.1:0-5979 GCA_964633575.1 uncultured Desulfobacteraceae bacterium | reverse complement strand
CGGTCCGGCCGCCGACTTTCCCCTTGCAATTTCATGAGATCCCTGTACTATGGGATGTTTCAAAGATGATGGTAATTATCTGTTTTGATTTCATCTAAAGGAGCATTCACGCCGAAGTATGAAAACGGAGGACATCGAGCAGGCGGCAGCCGTCCTGAAGCTGGAGGCCGAGGGCATCCTCGGGCTCATCGACCGGCTGGACGAGAATTTTTCATCCCTGGTGGACTGGATCTACCGGTCCCGGGGACGGCTGATCGTCGGGGGAATCGGGAAGTCCGGGCTTATCGGCCGGAAGATCGTGGCGACCCTTAACAGCACCGGGACCCAGTCGCTCTTTCTCCACCCGGTGGAGGCGATGCACGGGGACCTGGGGATGGTCTGCGCGGATGACATCTTCCTGGCGCTCTCCAACAGCGGGGAGACCGAGGAGATCAATCTCCTGATCCCGAGCATCCGGTCCATCGGCTGCGCGGTGGTGGCCCTGACCGGCAATGTTGATTCGACCCTGGCCCGGATCAGCGACCTGGTCATCGACGTGGGGGTGGAGCGGGAGGCATCCCCGATTGGCGCTCCCACCACCTCATCCACCGCCCTTCTGGCGGTGGGCGACGCCCTGGCCGTGGTTCTGATGAACAAAAAGCGGTTCAAAACCAGCGACTTCAAGCGGTTCCATCCGGGGGGCGCATTGGGGCGGCGGCTGTCCCGCCAGGTGGCGGACCTGATGCTCACCGGGACGGCGGTTCCGTCGGTGCCCGATGACGCCCCGATGGAGACGGCGGTGGGGGAGATCAACCGGCTGGGACTGGGGGCGACCCTGGTGGTCGGGCCGGGGGAGACCCTGGCGGGGATCATCACCGACGGCGACATCCGACGGACGGTGGCCCGGCGGGCTCCTCTTTTCGAGCTGACGGTCCGGGAGGTGATGACGCCCCGGCCCCGGCGGGTCCATCCCGAGACCCCGGCTTACGACGCCCTGAACCTCATGGAACGACATCAGATCACCGTGCTGCCCATCACCGACGGAGACGATCAGGTCCGGGGAATTCTCCACCTCCACGACATCCTCGGCAAAGGCGCCTTTACCTTCAACGGGAGCTAGACCATGCCAGAAACCTTTCATCCGGAAGACGAGCTGACCAACGAATTCGACGGTATCGACACCCGCATTCCCACCCTGGGCGCGGCGAAAATCCCTTCCCCGCTGGAGCTTGGCCGGGGAAAAGCCGGCGAGATCTTCCTGTCCGACGATGACCGGGTACTCATCGACGTAAACGTTGACAATGTCCGAAAGCGGGTCCAGGCGGGCATGGACCTGCCGGCATTCGAGCTGGCCGGCCCCAGGAGCCACATCTATTTCGATCCGAGCAAGCTCCGGTGCGCCCTGGTCACCTGCGGCGGGCTCTGCCCGGGGCTCAACGGGATCATCCGGGCGGTGGTTCTCGAACTCTACTACGGCTACGGGGTCCGGAACATCTACGGCATCCGCTACGGGCTGGAGGGGTTCATTCCCGAGTACGGCCACGACATCATGGACCTCACGCCGAGCACCGTCGTGAACATCATCGGGAAAGGCGGCTCCTTTCTCGGCTCCTCACGCGGACCCCAGGACGTGGAAAACATCATCGACTGCCTCGAGCGGATGAGCATCGGGGTGCTTTTCATGATCGGCGGCGACGGGACCCTCATGGCGGCATCCAAGATTTCCGACGCCATTGCCGAGCGGGGCCTGAAGATCAGCGTGGTGGGGATTCCCAAGACCATCGACAATGACATCTACATGGTCTCCAAGTCCTTCGGGTTCGACACGGCGGTGGACGTGGCCACCAACGCCATCCGGGCGGCCCATAACGAGGCTCAGGGGTACCCTTACGGGATCGGCCTGATCAAGCTGATGGGCCGGCATTCGGGGTTTATCGCCTGCACCGCCACTCTGGCCCAGCAGGATGTCAACTTCGTCCTCATCCCCGAGGTGGCGTTCGATATCGACGGGAAAAACGGGTTGTTGGCCAACCTGGATGCGCGATTGCGGAATCGGGGCCACGCGGTGATCGTGGTGGCCGAGGGGGCGGGGCAGAAATACTTTTCAGAGGGAACGCGGGACTACGACGCCTCGGGGAACCTCCGGCTGATGGACGTCGGGATTTTCATGAAGGACACCATCAGCAACTATTTCAAGGACGTGGGCCTGCCCATCTCCCTGAAATACATCGATCCGAGCTATATTATCCGGAGTCTTCCGGCCAACTCCAACGACCACGTCTTTTGCAGTTTTCTGGGCCGGGACGCGGTTCACGCGGCCATGGCCGGCAAGACCCGGCTTCTCATCGGCCACTGGAACAACCACTTCGTCCATGTGCCCATGGCGGCGTCGGCCGGCAAGCGGAAGCAGGTCAACTCCAAGGGCCGGCTCTGGTACAGCGTTCTGGAGGCCACCGGCCAGGGCAGCCTGATCAACGACGGCGACGAAGCCGGGTGATCGGTCCGTCGGGCATCGCCTCCTCCGTCGCTGTGGTCTCCACAAACCCGTCGCCTTCCACCCGGAGCAGGTAGAGGTCCTTTTCGACCTCCCCGTCTTCCCGGAAGGTCGTCCGGCCGGTGACTCCGGCGAAATCCCGGACCCCGACGAGCGCGTCCCTCAAACCGCTCCGGGTCCGAAACCCCTCCTGGCCCATCAGGCCGATGACGATCCGGGCGGTATCATAAGCGACCGCCTCGATGAAGCCCGGAGCTTCTCCGAAGGTCTCGGTGAAGCTCCGGACAAAGGCGGTCACCTCCGGGGCGGAGCCGTCGGCGTAGAACCCTTCAGGGAAGATCGCCCCCTGGACGAACTGCCGGGCCATTTTGATGAGCCGGTCCGAGTGCCAGAGGTTGGTGCCCAGGAGCTGGACGTTCCGGATGTTGTGAAAGGCGAGCTGGGGGAGAATAAGCCCCACCTTGGCCGGCCCGTCGGGGATAAAGAGGCCTTCGAAGTCTCCGGCCCGGGCCAGCCGGCGGATGGGTTCGGAGAAATCGTTCATCTCCGTCCCGTAGGATTCCACCGTCACCACGGTCCCTCCGTAAGCGGTCACCGATTCCCAGAAAAGCTGCATGAAGGTCGATCCGTACTTTTCCTCGGGGTAGAAGACGGCATAGCGATAGACCCCCAGTTCACGGGCCGCGTGGGCGACGACCGCTCGCACCTGCATGGCCGGGGTGATGAAGTTCCGGAAGACGTAGTCTCCGATCTGGGGAATCCCCTCTTTCTGGGTCAGGGTGATGATGGGAACCCGGCGCCTCTGGGCTTCGGTGGCTACGGACTCGGCCGTGATGATGGGTCCGATCACCGCCGAGGGTTCGGATTCGAACATCTCGGCAATCGCCAGGACCGCCTTTTCCGGGTCTGACCCGGTGTCGCCGATGACCATCCGGATGGTCGGTCCGCCCGGGCTTCGCCCGAACCGGCTCAGGGCCAGCTCGATCCCCCGGAGTGCCCGCTCCCCGTAGAGCTGATAGGCGCCGCTCAGGGGCAACAGACAGCCGATGGTGTGGCGCTTGGACAGGGGAAGGATGTCGAACTCCTCGATCCGCCGCCGGGCCTCCCCGGCGATTTCGTGGTCCGGAAACTGGCGGATGAGCTCTTCGAAGAGCCCGGCCGCCTCCCGGCCCTGCTCGGCCTCCGCCCGTTTTAGGGCGAGCTGGTAGAGAAGGTAGCCTCGGGTGAGGGGGTCATCGCCGATCCGCTCCAGGAGAATGTCGATGTCGTCGGCGTCGAGCCGGGAGACGGCGTCCCGAATCCGGGCCGTGGCGTCCCCGGATTCCCCGTCGGCGTACTGGTTGGCCCGGCTGTAATAGTAAACCGCGTTGATGGGCGAACCGATCCCGACGTAGGCATCCCCCAGTAGCCGGTAGATCCGGTAGCGGTAAGAACGGGCCGCGGCATGTTTGAGCATCCGGTCGGCGTGGCGGATGAGGCCCTTATGGTTACCCTCCCGGTAGAAGGTCGCCAGGATCTCATAAGCGGCGTCGGAGACCAGCGGGGAGTCGGGATACTCCCTGATGAGGTGGTTGTAGAGGGACCGGGCGGTGTCGTTTTTCCCCTGGGACCGGTAAATGGTCGCCTCTTTCATGAGCGCCGCCGGGGCGTAAGGGCCGTCGGGATACCGGGAGAGGTAGTCGTTGTAGGTTGACAGGGCCTGATCGTAGGACCCGCCCCGGTAGAGCCGTTCGGCCCGGGAGAAAACCCCGTCGCCCGGTTCGTCCTTGACCGGCCGGACGGTCCGGGCGGGGCAGCCGGTCAACAACAGGGTAAACAGCACCAGCAGAATAATGGCCGCCAGGCCATGGAACCGTGGTCGTGGAAGGCGATGTTTCATGATGGTTTCCGGGCCTTTCGCTCCCCCAGCGGGATGTTGCATTGAGGGCACCGGCCGGCGTACCGGCTCACCCGACCGGTCCACCCGCACCCCTCGCACCGGACCGTTTCCAGGTGCCGGTCATCATCGTCCCGGCCAAACAACCGCTTTAGAATCAAAACGATAATCCAGAGGGCAACCAGCCCGCCGCCAATGTAGAGAATATGTCGGACCGTCAGCCCGAATCCCACCACCGTATCCAGATCCATTCGTTCTCCCCCGGGGTTTCAGCCCGCTACCATTGAAGCTCGACGGGCAGGTTGGCCTTCCGCCGCTCGTATTCCCAATTGAACTGGTTCCGGGCCGCTTCCTGGCCCGACATCTCGTTGACGATCTCGAAATAATCCTGCTGATACCGGTCCTTTAAAACCTCCGCCTCGGGCTTGCACCGGACCGCGTAAACCGTCTGGATGCACTGGTGGTCGAACTTCCGCCACTCCTGCTGGTCCTTTAAGGATGTGAACCGATGGCCTTCGAGGGAGGCGATGACGGCCCTGGTGTCGAAAGTCCCGGCCCGCTCCACCGCGTCCTTGTACTGGTAGAGGATGGTGTAGGCTGACGCGGCGGACGTGGACGGGTAGCCGCCGTAACGTTCGGTGAACTTTTCCACGAAACGCTGGCCCTTTTCGTGGTCGTGGAGGTAAGGGATCTTCCAGCACCAGGGGAGAGCCCCGATCACCCCCGCCATGACTTTGGGGCCGGCCGCCTCGGCCATGCCCAGGGTCAGGTTGGGCACCACCACCGCTTCCATTTCGGCTTTGAGCCCCATGGCGTCGGCGAGGCTGAGGGCGGTGACCATGTCCTGGCCGAAGAGAACCAGGACCAGGACATCGGGCTTGGCGGCCCGGGTCTCATCCAAAGCCTTTTGGAAATCATCCTTGTCCGCGCCGGGAAAAGGAGTCAACACGCTTTTGTGCCGGCGCGTGTTCATGGTGTTGCTGAACTTCCGGATGGAGCTTTCGGTGGTCCAGCCCCAGGTGTAATCAGCGGTGATGTAAAAGTATTTCCGGCCGGCCAGGTAATTTTCCCGGAGATAGTAGGAGAGGACCCGGGCCCCCATCCAGGCGTTGTAGCACTCCCGGAACATATACTTGTGCCCCCCCTCGCAGGTGGTGGAGTTGGAATAGGTGAGGGTTCCGAAGTAGAGCTTCCCCCGGCTCCGGGCCGCGTGGCCCCCGGCAATGGCCACGGCGGAAGACGATCCGCCGAAGATCATTTCGCAGTTGTGGGTGTCGATCAGCTCCTGGACATTTTTAGTGGACCGGTCGGGCTCCGACCGGGTGTCCCGGACCACCAGGGTCACGGTCCGACCGGCGATCCCGCCGGAAGCGTTGATCTCGTCGACGGCCATCCGGGCGGCCCGGAGCTGCGCCAGCCCCTGGACCGAATAGGGGCCGGTCTCCGGGTAATTCAACCCGATCCGGACTTGCTGAGCCCCCGCCGCCCCGGCAACGAGCATCCCGACCACGGTGATGATGGCGATGACTGTGATGCTTCGCATAAAGCACACTCCTTTCGTTAGTGCCAATCCACGGTTTCCAGCAAAGAGACCTCCGAGGTTTCCAAAGAGACCTCCGAGGTTTCCAAA
>CAZWGY010000295.1:0-5999 GCA_964633575.1 uncultured Desulfobacteraceae bacterium | reverse complement strand
CTGGCGGTGATGCCGGGCCATCGGGGGAAGGGGATCGGCCGGCGGTTGCTGGAGACCATCGCGGCCAAGGGGCGGGCCTTGGGCTGCTGCAAGCTCACCCTGGAGGTCCAGGAAAACAATGCACAAGCCATGCGGGTCTATGCGGCGGCGGGGTTCGCCCAGGCGGTCTATCAGTCGGACGACGGCGGATCACTCTTTCTGACCAAGCCCCTGTAAACGCCAAACGGCCCGAAGTCATTCCGGGCCGTTTGGCGTTCGTTCGGATGGGAGGATGAGTCAGGCGGCGCCGCCGGCCTTTTCATTGACGGCGGACGGCTCCGCTTCCGCCTCGTCACAAGACTCCTCGGGCTCGGGGTAGAGGGGCAGGCGGCTGATCCGGATCACCTTGGCCCGGTAGCGGTCGTCGTCGCCGAGGCGGGAGCCCACCAGCCGGATGACCCCGAAGGCCAGGGCGAAGGCGATGATGCAGCCGAGGACCGCCGCGACCGAATCGTCGAGTCCATACCGGGGAGCATTGGCCTGGCCGATCACCGCGCCGACGATCATGGCCAAAACGGGGAAGATGTAGATCAGGAAGGAGAGCTTGAACAGGGAGCTGGAGCGGAAGCTGAGGACCACCCGGTCGCCTTCCCGGGCTCCGGCGAGGTTGATCGCTTCCACTTCCATCTCCTGGCCCCCGCCCAGGGTCTGGCAGGTTGTCTTGGACGAGCAGTGTTCGCAGGCGCTGGTCCGGATCGTTCGCACATAAGCGGTGGATGCGTCGGTCCGGATGACGATGCCGTGTTCAGTAACCACTTGATAATTCCTCTTTGAAGCGGCGGGCGGCGCGAATGGACGCACCGCCCTTAGGCATCAGGCGGCCGATGAGGTCCTGAGCCCCGCCGTGTTTTCCAGGGTATGGCCCGTGGCCCCGTCGGCCGGAGCCGTCTCGGACCGTTCGTAGCAGACCAGGCCGCACTGGAGACAGCGGTTGGCCTCGGCCTGAGCGGTCTCCTCGTCGAATCCCAGTTCGAGCTCCCGGCAGTCGGGCCGGGTGCATAGCGGCATGATCCGCCGGGGGTCGGTCTCCACCCGCTCGACGTGGTCGACGTCCTGGATGACTTTTTCGCTCCGGATGACGGTATCGGGCAGGGTCAGGGATATCCCGTACATCAGCTCATGGACCGATGCGGCGGCCCGCCGTCCCGCGCCGATGGCCCGGATGGCGGCGCTGAAATCGGTCAGGGGGTTGCCCTCGGACAACAGGCCCTCTGAATCGGCGAATTCGGGCGGCTTGTAAGGCGGGATGGCCTTCCAGCGGAGCGGCCCCTCGACGGCGGCGGCCGCCGCCGATTCGGCCGCGTCAGCGCCCTCATCCCCCGGCGTATCTTCGGGCTTGTCCTCGACGAAAATCAGCTCCGGCATCCGGCCGGCGGCGATGAAGAGATTTTCGGCCGGAACCGCCCGGTGTTCGCCGCTTTCCATGTCCAGGTACTCGACCGTTGTCAGCCGGTCCCCTTCGCCGCAAAAGGCGGTCACATCGGCCCCGTGGATGATCCGGACCCCGTCGGCTTCCAGATCGGCGGCCATTTCCCGGGCCTCGTCGGTATCGATGAGATCCTCATCCCCTTCACGGAAAAGGACGGTTACGCCCTGAGAGCCCAAATCCGCGCAGATCCGCGCGGCCTGGAGGCCGAGCCGGCCGCCACCGTCGATGACCACGTTGGTGTGAATGTCCAGGCGGTTGTGCCGGGCGGAATCGGACTTGATGAGGTCGATGAGGAGATAGGTTCCGGGGATCGTCTCCTGGACCTCGTCGCCGCTCATCCGGGTCAGCCGGCTGTCCCAGCCGCCCGAGGCGAGGAAGACCGCCTCATGGCCTTCGGCCAGGAGAGAGGCCAGGGTGAAATCGACGCCCAGGGTTTGATTGGTCCGGGCCTCCACCCCCATCTCGAGGATGCCGTCGATGTCCCAGTCGAGGATTTCCTTCGGGAGCCGTTCCCGGGCGATGGCGGTCCGGAGGAGGCCGCCGAGCCGGTCCGTGGCTTCGTAAACCACGGCCTGGTGGCCCAGACGGGCCGAAAAATAGGCCACCGAAAGCCCCTGGACTCCGCCGCCCACCACGGCCACCTTCCGTCCGGTAGCCGGGGCCTTGTAGGGCAGGACCCGCTCGCCCCCTTCCCGCTCGAAGTCGGCCACGAACCGTTTGAGGTAGTTGATGGCCACCGGCTCATCGACCATCCCCCGCCGGCAGTCCTCTTCACAGGGCCGGGGACAGATCCGGCCGATAACGGTGGGGAAGGGGTTTCGTTCCTTGATGACCTGGACGCTCCGAATATAGTCGCCCCGGCTGACCTGCCGGATGTATTCCCGGATATCGATTCCGGCGGGGCAGCGCCGCTGGCAGGGGGTAGTGCACTGATCGACCGTGTACTCCCGGAGAATCCGGCGGGTCACGGAGGAGAGGGTGATGATGTGCTTGGGGCAAACCCGTTCGCAGGTGCCGCACCCGGTGCACTTGACTTCGTCCACCACCGGCAGGCCGTCGGGCCCCATGGCGAGGGCGTCAAAGGGGCAGGCCTGGACGCAGGAGCCAAGCCCGAGGCAGCCGATATTGCAGACCTTCATCCCGCCGCTCAATGCGGCGGCGGCCCGGCAGTCGGACACCCCGTCGTAGATGAACTTGACGTCGGCGTCGGGCACCCCGAAATAGCAGCCCGGCCGGGCCACGTCGGGCTCCTTGGCTTCGATGGAAACCCCGAGGACCGAGGCGATGGCCTCGGCCACATCCGGTCCGGCGGCCACGCAGGAATTGGGAGATGCCTTGCCGGCCACGATGGCTTCGGCGTTGGCTCCGCAGCCGGGCAACCCGCAGCCGCCGCAGTTGGCTCCGGGCAGGACCGACTCCACCGCGAGCACCCTGGGGTCGACGTAGACGTAGAAGACCTTGGAGGCCAGGGCCAGCCCCGACCCCACGACGATTCCCAGTCCACCCATCATGAGTATGGCTTCGATCATGGTTCCTCCGATATATCAGTAGATGGCGTCGAATTTACATTTGTCGATACAGGTGAGACACTGGATGCACTTGTCCTTGTCAATCCGGGCGGTCTCTTTCTTTTTCCAGATGATCGCGTCCGCCGGACAGGCCCGGAAGCACATCCCGCACCCGGTACACTTCTCCGGGTCCACCTCGAATTTCAGCAGCGCGGCGCAGCGCTTGGCCGGGCAGCGTTTTTCAAAAACATGAGCCTCGTATTCATCCCGGAAATACCGGAGCGTGGAAAGGACCGGATTGGGCGCGGTCTGTCCCAGGCCGCAAAGGGCGGTGTCCTGGATCACGTGAGAAAGCTCCTCGAGGGCCTCGATATCGCCTTCCTCGCCCTCGCCGTTGCAGATCTTTTCGAGGATGTCGAGGAACCGCCGGGTCCCCTCGCGACAGGGGGTACACTTTCCGCAGGACTCGTCCTGGATGAAGTCCATGAAGAACCGGGCCATATCCACCATGCAGGTGTCCTCGTCCATGACGATGACCCCGCCCGATCCCATGATGGCCCCCACCTTGGTGATCTCCTCGTAATCCACCGGCGTGTCGAGATAGGCTTCGGGGATGCACCCGCCCGATGGCCCGCCGAGCTGGACCGCCTTGAATTTCTTCTTCCCCGGAATCCCGCCGCCGACGTCGTAGATGAGGGTGGAGAGCGGAACTCCCATGGGAACCTCCACCAGCCCGATGTTGTTGACGTCGCCGGAGATGGCGAAGACCTTGGTCCCCTTGCTCTTTTCGGTGCCCACCGAGGCGTACCAGTCACCGCCGTTGACGATGATCTGGCCGACGTTGGCCAGGGTCTCGACGTTGTTCAGGATGGTGGGCTTTTCCCAGAGTCCCTTGTGGGCCGGAAAGGGCGGCCGGGGCCGGGGCATCCCCCGTTTTCCCTCGATGGAGCGCATCAGGGCGGTCTCCTCGCCGCAGACAAAGGCGCCGGCCCCCTGATAAATCTCCACGTCGAAGTCGAATCCGGAACCGAGAATGTCTTTTCCCATGAGGCCGAGGTCCTTGGCCGCGTCGATGGCAATCTGAAGACGGTGGATGGCCAGCGGGTATTCGGTCCGGGCGTAAACATAGCCCTGGTGAGCGTTGATGGCCCGGGCGGCGATAATCATCCCCTCGAGGACCGCGTGAGGGTCGGCTTCGAGAATGCTTCGGTCCATGAAGGCTCCGGGGTCGCCCTCGTCGGCGTTGCAGAGGACGTATTTGACATCGCCGTCGGCCTTGCCGGCGAAATCCCACTTGACCCCGGCGGGAAAGCCGGCTCCGCCCCGGCCCCGGAGTCCGGAGCGCTTCACCTCGTCAATAATACCTTCGGGCGACATCTCCAGAAGGGCCTTGGCCACGCCGAGATAGCCGTCCCGGACGATATAGTCGTCGATGGATTCGGGGTTGATGAGCCCCTTGTTCCGGAGCACCCGGGGCATCTGGTGGCCGAAGAAGGGGATGTCGTCCTGATGGGGGATCCGCTTTTTGCTGGTGGGGTCTTTATACAGGTATTTCTCACAGGGCTTGCCCCCCACGAGATGCTCCTGGACAACTTGGGCCACCCCCTCGGTCGTCAGTTTCTGATAGAAAATCCCTTCCGGATGGACCACCAGGATCGGCCCCATGGCGCAGAATCCGTTACAGCCGGTTTCGATCACCTCATACTGGTCCGCGATACCGGCATTCTGGATCTCCGCTTCGAGGGCATCCTTGACGGCGATGCTCCCAGTGGCGTGACAGCCCGTCCCGCCGCAGATCAGGAGCCGGGTCACCGGATGGGCCGCGGCTTTCTGAGCGATGGTTTCCTTGCGACGTTTCAGATCCTCCAGGGTCAACTTTCCCATAATTGTTTCTCCTCCGATGCGATCGCTCCGGCGTTACCAGGACCCATCGAGTCCTCTCAATCCGTTCATGTAGAGCCGCCCGCTGGCGACAAAAAGGGAATCCGTTGTGCGCAGGACGGGCAGATCAAAGGACCGGGCCAGCTCCAGAAGGGTCTCGCCGGGCCGCTTGCCCCGGACAAAGACCACTGCCCCCACTTCGGCGATCTTGGCCGTCCGGATCACCTGGTCGGTGGTCACGCCCGTTAGAAGCACGGATCCTTTGGCCACCGCCAGCAGGATATCGTCCATCAGGTCGGCGGCACCGCAGCCGAGTACGGTCCGGTCCAATTGATCCGCTCCGATAAGGACTTCCGCCTTTAAGATGTCCCGGATCTCATAGAGCTTCATCTGTCTCCCCCGCCCCGCGGGTCATGCCGGGAACCCGCCATAAGGAATGGCTCCAGCCGCCCATATATGCCGCCGCCCGGTCCCGGCACCCGGCATGAAGGCCAACATTCCATGCGGGTATGGGTCATTCGTATTGTTCCAAAAGATCAAGCACCCGATCCGCCTTGACGTCACCATGGGTGGTCTGGTCCACGACCATCACCGGCGCCAGTCCACAGGCGCCCAGGCAGCGGACCGCCTCCAGGGAAAACCGCCGGTCCGCCGTCGTCCCCCCTTCCTTCATGTCAAAGGCGTTTTCGATCCGTCCCATCACTTCCTTAATGCCCTTGACGTAGCAGGCCGTGCCCATGCAGACCCTGATGGTATGCCGGCCCTTGGGTTCCATGGAAAACAGGGCGTAGAAAGAGGCGACTCCGAAGACATCACTGGGCGGGATGTTCATCCCGAAGGCGATGTAGTCCATCAGCGGCACCGGCAGATATCCGACAACGTTTTGGCATTCACGCAGGGTGGCGATCACCGTGCCGGGCGTACCCCGGTGGCTTTCGATGACCTCGTCGATCCGGCGCCACATTTCGGGAGTGATGTCGGGGTGAGCGGGATGTCTGTAATGTGTCATACGCGGTTCTCCCCAGTCCTTTTTAGCAAAAGTCAATCCATTATGACGCCCCAGCGTCAAAAATGGGCTTTAACATTTCATAATCATCGAGAAAAGTCAATGGCATCCCGACGGCCTCTCCGCGCCCGGTTCG
>CAZWGY010000294.1:0-6044 GCA_964633575.1 uncultured Desulfobacteraceae bacterium | reverse complement strand
ATTTTTCGCGCGCCTTGATCTCGACCAAACTTTCCGATTTCTGGATGGACACTAAGAAATAATTCAAGATATGTTTTCATCTTCGGGATCTCCTTTCTTTGTCAAGCGTTCCTTGCTTTTGTTATCCCGGAACCAGAACCGAATCCCCGCCCGTGAAATAAAATTCTTCCCCGATCCGTTGTCACCGGGGAAGCGCGTTTCGCCCTTTGGTCAGTCGCTTTTTCCGGCGTTGCCCGACGATGTTTCCGAATCGGGTCCCCGTTCGGAAGCAACGGTCCGTTCGCCGGATCTCCACAGTTTCCCGATGCCCCAGGTACACAAGCCGAAACCGACGGCCAACACCGCGACGGCCGCGGCATGATTGCCGAACAGATCCGTCAGGGTGATCTGCCCCACGTTGGTGGGGTCGTATAAAACGGGGATCAGCGTTTCGTGGAAATGAGCGAAAAGGGCGGTGCCGGCCAGCCCGCCAAGCAGGGCGAAGACCGCATCCATGCGTCCCTCGCCGACGGCCGCCCAGGTCGTGCCGGCGCAATACCCGGTCAGTCCCCACCCGATGCCGAAGATCACCGCGGCCAGCCCCGTGGCCACAATGCTCGTGGGCAGGGGCAGGGTGCGGCCCACGCCGACCGACTGGAGCCCGAAGAGGCCCACGGCGGACAAGGCCACCGTAAGGACCATGAACCGCGGGATATCCGTGTCCAGCATCAGGTGCGATCGGGCCATCCGATGGGCGTCAGTGGCGCCGATTCGCTGGATGACGAATCCAAAGGCGATGCCCGAAAAGAGTCCCAGCCAAATTTGTGTCATTGGATATCCCCCTCTTGCGCTATTTTCCCGAAGATCAGCCGGGCGGTGAGCATGGCCACGCCAAAAATGACGACGCCGAAAAAAAGACCGCTGACGGCCAGTTGCGTTGATCCGGATATGAACAACCCCAGGGTGCAGCCCCCGGCCAGCCGCGATCCGAAAAGGATCAGGAATCCGCCGAAAAAAGTGGCCGTATATCGTTTAGCCCGGCTGTCGCCGAACCGCTGCTTCCAGATGGGCGGTATATCGCGCACCGGAATTTTTATAGATGTCCGTCCGGCGACAAAGCCGCCTATAGCCATGCCCAGCACAAAGGCGAATAGCCATGCACCGGGTCCTGGAATGGCCTTGTAGTGGGCCTTTGCCGCCACGTAATCCGGCGCCGCCCACTCAAAAAAGCCTTTGAGGACGCTGACGAATCCGCTGGAAGAGGCCGGTGGCCCGTAGGTGGCGAAAATAAAGACGATGATGCCCGCCAGGGCAAACGCGGCCGGGATCCAATTCCAATAGGGGATGGGTTCTCTGTTCCGATGTTCCATGGGCTTATCCTCCGCAGGAGACGTATCCGCTTTTGGAACCGGGATCGTCTCCGGAGCTAGCCGCCGCGCCGCTTTTACGGGTTGTCTTTCCCAGACTGTTAAAGGCGGCGGATGTGGAAGTCTTCCCCGGCAGGGCATCGCCTGAGATAATATTTTCCGAGGTTTCAACCGGATAGTAGTAGCGTTTGTTGCCCCATTCCATCCAGGATGGCTCATAGAGCATCACGTCTTCGAAGCCCATAAGCCGGAGGACGAAATATCCGAATGATCCCCGACGGGCCGAATGGCAGTAGAGGATCACGGCCCTGCCGGGGTCGAGGCCTCTGTAGTGTTCCCGCAATACCGCGTAGGGCTTGATCGCCTTTGAGTCGGGGGTGGTCCAATTGAGGGTGTAGTCGCTGTTGGTTGCGGTCGGGACATGTCCCAGATTGAGCACCGTGCCGTCCAGACCGGTATTGGGTGTTTCGCCCAGGTACTCCGCCCGGGACCGGACATCCAGGATCCGGTAATAAGGATCGCCGAGCCGCGGCATCATGTAGTCGGCCTTGACCCATTTGCGCGGGTTGATTTCGTTGGACGGGGCTTGATACAGGACCGCTTCGGGCGTGCGCGGTTCGGACACTGTTTCTCCGCCCGCGTCGATCCACCCGTCGATCCCCCGCTCCAGCACCTTCATGTTCTCGTGACCCAAAAGGTCAAGAACCCAGAAGATATAGGAACTGGTGGCGCCCCCGTCCCGTTTCACCGAATCGTAAAGCACAACGGTGTCGTTCCGGGCAATGCCGTGCTCGCCCAACAGTTTCTGTGCACGCTCGATGCCCACGAACAAGCCGCCCATGTTTCCGGCGACATCGTCATACTGGAATTGGCTCCAGGGCATGCGGATGGCGCCGGGGATCAGCTTGCCCTCCATGTATTTATCTATCCGGACGTCCACGATCACCAGGGAATCGTCGGCCTGGTGGGATTTCAGCCACTCGGCGGTAGCCAGGAAACCGGCGTTGGGATAAGCTTGACCGGCTGGGCCGCCGATCGCCGAGGAGGCCGACCAGTAAACACCGAGCAGCAAAATCGCGATGATTGCCACATAACGAATCCTTTTGCCGTTTTTCATGTAAAAATTCTCCTTCCCATTTACGATGACGTCTTCAACGGTTTCGGGTCGGTTCAGAAAGGCGCCGTTCAATCCTCTCTTTTTGGCCCCCCATCGAATTCGATGATCCTGGCAAAGTCCCGATCCGGCCCTTTGTGAACCCGGTGATACAGAAGGCTATCTTTTCCAACCCGGCCTCCCATGTCATAGGTGAATTCGGAGACGGCCACATGGCGAATCCAGTATCCGGTCCGCACCGGCCCCGTACCGTCGTAGCAGGAGTGAAAATGGACGAACTCGTCCCGGGGCTCCGGCCGCGTGTCGCGCCATGCCTCGGGCGCTTCCTCAAAGAATACCGGATTGATCCCGTCCTGGGCCGGAATGGCGAAATCGGCGCGGGGCAGCGTCGTTCGCACCGCCGTCCCTTCGCATAGTTTAGCCCCGTCGGGCATGTCCGAACTATAGAACCGGTTTTCGTTGAAGCAGACGAATCGCAGCCGGCTCAGATCTCCGGGGTCTTCCGGTCGGAAATAGTAGCCCACGAAGGATCCGAACCCGATCATCCGACCATCATGCACCTGTTCGAGGCGGGCCATGTACCCATGGGGGATGACGACAGCGGCACCCGACGCCCTATCCGACCCATCGGTTTTCGAGTCGGACCGGCAGCCGAAAATCACCGCCGCATACGCACAGATCAGAAGCACTATCAGGGTTGTCGTCTTGCGGATTCCCATTTTCATAAGGACCTCTTTTTGTCACCGCCCGCCATGCGTATTTCGCCCCGCCAATTTGATGCAAATCCGGGTATTCCGGTATTTTATCGCCGGTGCCGGAGAGGTCAACCGTCCGTCAGCAGCGCATTCAGGAGTTCCGGGCGATACCGGTGATCCGTCAGGGGTTTGTCTTTCAGTTTGTCGATCCGATCCGTGTAGGAGGGGGATTCCCCGCGATGGTAAATCCCCGTCGGAATACGATCATCGGTCCCGAGGGCAAGCCGGAGTGCGGCCATAAGATCGGTTTCGTCGTGGTTTTCTTCTATCGGCGCAATCCTGTCCTTGTACCATTTGTGCGTATTGACTCGATTGAAAGATACACAGGGCTGGAGGATATCAATCAGTGCAAAGCCGTGATGGCGGATGCCGGCTTGAATCAGATTGCTTAACTGATCGCCCTCGCCTGAAAATCCACGTGCGACAAAACCGGCACCGAGAGACAAGGCTACGGCCAGCGGGTTGAATGCGCCGGAGATGACACCTCCGGGTTGCATTTTTGTCCGCATACCATTCATGGAGGTGGGGGATGCCTGCCCCTTGGTGAGGCCGTAAACGCCGTTATTGTGAACCAGTACCGTCACATCGATGTTGCGGCGAATGGCATGCATAAAATGATTGCCGCCTTCACCGTAACAATCGCCGTCACCGGTACTCACCAGAACGGTTATATGGTGGTTGGCTATTTTGGCGCCCGTGGCGATGGGCAGCGCCCGCCCGTGAAGAGAGTGGAAGTAGTTACATGCCAGAAAATGGGGGGTTTTCGCGGCCTGCCCGATCCCGGAGACGATGAGGATCTTTTCGGGCGGCAGGTCCAATCCGGCAAGGGCCGATTTCATCGCATCGAGAATCCCGAAATTGCCGCACCCCGGGCACCAGTGATTCGGGTAATCAGATTGATAATCGCTTGTTGATACCATTTAATTCCTCATCTTAATTTCGTTTTGACGGCGTCAGTGATTTCATCGGCACTCATGGGGCGGCCATTGTACTTGAGCACCGCATCGGTATATTGATATCCGGTTTGTTGGCGGATCAATTGCCCAAGCTGGGCGTACTGGTTTTGTTCCACAACAAAGAATTGCGTGGCGTTTTCCAGAATCTCACTCAAAGCGGCATCCGGGAAAGGCCAGATATCAACAACATGCACACCACCGCAATTGATGTCGTCACCCCGCAATTGTTTGACCGCCTCTTCCATTGCGCCGCGCATCGATCCCCAGCTTATCAACAAAATGTCACCGCCGGGGTGAATGACCTCCGGTGGGCGGATCTCCTTGCTCATGGCCGCCACTTTGGCGAAGCGTTTTGTCACCATGGCATCCCGGATGTCGGCATCTTCGGTGATATGCCCTTCTTCATCGTGCTCGTCGCTGCAGGCTTTGACAAGAGCCGGACCGTTACACGGAAGAGCTCTGGGGGAGATGCCGCTGTCGGTGAGGGCATAGCGGCGGTAGCCGGCCGGGTCCTCGATATCGTCGGCGGCGGCGGTATATGTGGGGACCGTTTCGGGCGCTTCAAACGATTCTTCGGCAACAAAAAGTGAATCATTGAGATGCTGGTCCAGAAGGATGATCGCCGGCACCTGAAACCGCTCCGACAATTCAAAAGCACGAGCGGTGACCGAAAAGGCTTCGAACGGGGTGCCCGGCGCAAAGACAAAGCGGGGAAATTCGTCCTGCGATGCGTGAATGACGAACTGAAGATCGGCCTGTGCCGTGCGGGTCGGCAGGCCCGTGGCCGGCCCGGGACGCTGCGCATTGACGATAACGATGGGCGTTTCCGTGATGGCGGCCAGTCCCAGCCCTTCGGTCATCAGCGAAAAACCGCCCCCTGAAGTCGCCGTCATGGCGCGTACACCGGCAAACGCGGCACCGATGACCATGTTCACGGCGGCGATTTCGTCTTCGGCTTGTTCAATCACCAGCGGCACCGTCCGCTCCATGTCCACCAGTCGTTGTATAATACCGGTGGCCGGACTCATGGGATAAAAGGCGCTGAAACGGCAGTCGCCCGCCAGCGCGCCGAATGCCACCGCCTGAGCCCCGTCAACGAGACGGCCTTTGGGTGGTGTCATCGCCCATTTCCATGACCATTTGAACGTCTCGTCCTCCGCGGCGGTGTATCCATATTGGGCCGCTTGAACATTCTGAGCGATGCGTTTTTCTTCCACCTG
The DNA here is from genome assembly GCA_964633575.1 of uncultured Desulfobacteraceae bacterium. Taxonomy (GTDB): domain Bacteria; phylum Desulfobacterota; class Desulfobacteria; order Desulfobacterales; family JAABSP01; genus CAYNGG01. Next base: position 653 of record CAZWGY010000294.1, on the reverse strand, counting down.
ACTGAATGTCGATTTCAGGACCTTTTTGAAAAGGTCAAACGGTGCTCCGAGAAGGGCCAGGCAGGTTCCCGCCGCCACTGTATTGGCGAGGATTCCGCCGCCGGCTTTTTTGGCCAGCCCCTCAAAATCGACCATTTTGCCTCGGTGGTGCCGCGCAATGGTATCCGCATGATCCTCGGGGATCAGCGCCAATCCGCCTTCTTTGAGTTCGGAGTGGTGAAGTCCATAGGTTCTTTCATCCAGTGCTACCATCATGTGAAGTTTCCGGGACGGACCATGGACGGGCCGGTCGCTGACGCGAAGCTGAATAAAACTGTGCCCGCCCCGGATCCGTGATTCAAAATCATTGACCGCCATCACATACAAACCCGCTCCGTGACAGGTATGGGCCATCAGCAGACCGACGGTCTGAATGCCCTGGCCGGCTTCACCGCCGATCAGTACACTGATATCTATTGTCATTCAAATACCTCTTTCATCCTCATGGCGACGGCGGTCCTTGTGCGTCGAAGGTCTCACGGTCGTTCATCCGGACGGCAGTCGCCCTGAACGTGGCGTTACATCGTGCTCATCCATAAATGGCCAATTGGCCCGATACCCGCGTTGCGCTCAAAATTTTATCCCCGGAATATCAATTATATGCCCGTGGCAAA
>CAZWGY010000293.1:0-6071 GCA_964633575.1 uncultured Desulfobacteraceae bacterium | reverse complement strand
CGACGACGCCTGCACCCAAGGCGATGATGCCCACCGCCGTCATCAGCATTCCCGCACGATGAATAAAACTCATGAGTCCTCCTTAAATGGGTAAAAAAAATGCCCCGCTCGGGCCTATTACCAAACCATAAGCACATCGGGGCGGAAACGCAAACGCTCCCGAATCGCTCAGAAGCCCAACCGCTCCTGGATGAGGATCACCGAGACGTCGGTCCGCATGGGCCGGCGGTGGAGAATGGTGGTGATCCGGCAGATCCGCTGAGGGGAGTTGCAGTCGGCGCAGATCCCGGTTTCGGCGCAGGGGGTGGCCATCCCCAGGCTTTTGGCCCGCTGGGGCCCGGCTACGTCCCTGACCCGCCGGAGAGCGGTGTGGAGATCGGGGGTCACCTTGTTCATCCCGGCCACGATGAAGACCTTCCGGGGACCGAAACAGGTGGCGTTGGTCCGGTTGCCCACCCCGTCCACGTTGACGATCTCCCCGGTCATCGAGATGGCGTTGGCGCTGCAAATAAAGCAGTCGCAACGGCCCATGTCGAGCCGGAGCGCCATGTCGGCCTCGGGGCTCAGCCCATCCAGCCAGTGGTCGTAAACCGTCTTTCCCGCCTCGCGAGCGGCATCGGGCAGCCCCAGCCGCCGGGTGGTGTCCGACCCGCCGAACCCCACGGTCCGGTAATCGTCAAGGCTCGACAGAATCGTGCTCCGGGCCGCATCGGCCGTCTCGAAAAAATGGGCGTCGAAACCGTGCCGCTCGAGGTTCCCGACGCATTGGGCGCCCCATTGCGCCCACCGCCAGGCTTCGTAATCTTGAGTCATAAACCCTCCATGGGTCAGGCGGCGAGCTCACCCTTCATCTCCCCGATCGTCTGGTTGTAGAAGGCGATCACCTCCCGCCGTCTAAGCATGCCGATGAGCACCCCGTGGTCCTCTTCTTTAACCACCGGCAGGCTGTCAATGTTTTTCTGAGTGAACTTCTGGAGCACGGTGTTGAGGTCATCGCCGGGGGTGGTGACGATGATCTCCGAAGTGCAGATGTCCTTCATCCGGATAAGGTGCTCGATCCCCTCGGAAAAAAGGACCCCGCGGATGTCGGTGCTGGAGAAGATCCCGGTGAGCCGGCCGCGCTCGTCCATCACCGGGAAGTAATGCTGCTTGGTCTCGGCGAAGTACCGACGGAAATCCTCGAAGGTCATGTGCTCGGGGATCAGGTTGACCTTCCGGACCTGGCCCATGATGTCCCGGACCCGGAACTTCTGAAGGATGTCGATGAAGAACTCCCCCGCATGGGCCGGGGACTCGATCCGGCTTTTGACCTGCTTTTCATAGATGGTCCAGCGCTGGGAGGCCAGGTAGGCAATCGAGCAAACCAGGAGGCTCGGCAGCAGGAGATGATAAGAGTTGGTCATCTCGCTGACGAAGATGATGGTGGAGATGGGGGTGTTGGACACGGCCGTGAAAAATCCGGCCATCCCCACGATCACAAAGGCTCCTGGCTGAGTGACCACACCCGGCATGATCCCGTTGAAAAAGAGCCCCACCGCGCCGCCCATGGCCCCGCCGATGACCACCGACGGTCCGAAAACCCCGCCGGAACCGCCGGAGCCGATGGAAAAGGCGGTGGTCAGGACCTTGCCGACGGCCAGGGTCAACAGAAACGGAATGGTCAGCTCGGAGTGGATCGCCTTCTGGGCAAAGCCGTAGCCGAAGGCCAGGGTGTGAGGGAGAAAGAAGCCGATGATCCCGGTACACAGCCCCCCGAGGGCCGGCTTGACGTGGTTGGGCAGAAAGTGGATCTTCTTGAACAGAGTGGTAATGCCGTAAAACGCCTTGACGTAGAAGACGCCCACCGCCACCAGAACAAAGGCCAAAACGAGGTAGGGCCCCAGCTCGACAGGGTTCCGGAAGTGGAAATAGGGCGCTTCAAAGAGCGACCCCCAGCCGAAGACCAGGCAGAACACGCAATAGGCCACCACCGACGAGATCCCGGCGGGGATGATCACCTCCGACTCGAACTCCGGGTCCCGGTAGAGGACCTCGGCGGCGAACAACGCCCCGGCCAGGGGAGCCCGGAAAATCGATCCGACCCCGGCGCCGATCCCGGCCGCCATCATGATCCGCCGCTCCCGGTCCGACAGGTTGAACCGGCTGGCCAGAAAGGAGCCGAACCCCGCGCCGATCTGGGCAATGGGACCTTCCCGGCCGCCGGACCCGCCGGTGGTCAGAGTAATGGCCGACGCAATCGTCTTGACAATGGGGACCTGGGGCCGGATAAAGCCCCCCTTGAAATGATAGGCCTCGATGGCCGCGTCAGTGCCGTGTCCCTCGGCTTCCGGGGCGAAGGTGTAAACAATCCAGCCGCTCAACAGGCCCCCGGCCGCCGGCAAAAACAGCAGGACCCACCGGGAAAAGGGCCGGTCGGTGGGCGGCAGAAGGTGGTGCTCGCCGGCCGGGGTCGGCGGCCGATACCCGGCCAGCATGTCCATAAAGTAGTGGATGCCGAGCTGGCAGAGGTAGTGAAAGACAATGGAGCCGGCCCCGGCGATGAGCCCGATGACCACGAAATAGGTGAACCATTTCCCGGCATAGGTGTAGGTTTCCCGGGAGATGGCCAGCCGGGAAAGCCAGGATTTGAGGGCGTCGATCATCATCCCTGGCGCCCGAGGGATCACCCGCCCTGGATGTCCTGGATGGCCCGGAAGATGCCGTCGAACAGGTCGCCGAGGTTCTCTTCGTCCACCGATGAAAAGGCGATCCGGATGTCATGGGGCGCGGTGGCGATGGTCCCGATTCCATACCGGTCCAGAAGATGGACCCGGAGGGCTTCGGCCGGGACGGTTTTCAGCCGCAAACACATGAAATAGCCGGAGTTGAAGGGGTACGTCTCCCAGGCATCGGCGAATTTCGGATCGGTGACGATCTCCTTGACCCGCCGGGCCCGGCCCTTGAGGATCGCGACCTTCTCATCCCGCTCCCTGATATAGTCGTGGCTCTGCATGGTCTTGAGCACAATGGACTGACTCAGATGGCTGGCGTTGGAGACCGTTCCCCGGATGTTCCCGGCGGTCTTCCGCTCCAGAGCGTCGTAAAAAGCCGGAGCGTCTCCCGACACCGGGGTCCCGTAGGTGATGAACCCGACCCGGAGCCCCCAGACGAACATCTCCTTGGTGGCCCCGTCGAGCTTCACCGCCAGGAGTTTCGGATGCCGGTCGCAGAGCCGGGCGAAGAGCGACTCGCGAATCGGACCGTCTTCGTAGCAGAGGCCGAAATAGGCGTCGTCGGTGACCGCCATGACGTTGGTCCCCTCCTCGGCCACCGTTGTCAGGATCTCCACGATCCGGTCGGCCTCGGCCTCGGAAACGGTGTAGCCGGTGGGGTTGTTGGGGAAGTTCAAGAAAACGACAACTTTGTAATTGTTCTGAGCCTCACGGCGGACCGCCGTCTCGAACGCTTCCAGGTTGAACCCGCCCCCGGCCGAAAACATCGGATAATTAACGATCTCGGCGTCCCCTCGAACCGACATGATCAAAAAGTTGTTCCCCCACATCTTATCCGGAAAGATAACCACGTCGTCCGGGTCGAGGAACATGTCGGCAAAGACGCTGATCCCGTGGGTGATCCCGTTGGTCACCACCGGCAGGGAAAACACCTTGCCCTTCAGCGAGGGGTTCTTTTCGTACATCGCCTCCTTCCAGATCTGTCGAAGCCCGAAGATCCCGAAGGAGGATGCGTAGGTGAGGGAGTCGGATGGCCTGAGCTTCCGCTCGTTGATAAAATCCATGACCGCCGGGAGGCACATGGTGCCGAGGTTCTCGGTGGCGATCCCGATGGTGGCGTTGAACTTGTCATAAGCCTTCTGCCGCGCCTCGGCGCTCTGGCTCAGAATACCCTTGGGAAAGTAGAGCCGGCGGCCCGTCTTGGAAAACATCTCCATGAGGTAAGGGTTGCCGGTCTTGATGATGGCGTTGAGTTCCTGGGCAATGGCGTTGATCTGCATCAGGGGACTCCTTTTTTCGCCCGAATTGGGCGGGTCTAGTCGGACAGGTCCGTTCGGTCCAGGCCAAAGGCGGTGTGCAGCACCCGCACGGCCAGCTCAGCCTGCTTTTCCTCCACCACGCAGGAAATCCGGATCTCGGAGGTGCTGATCATGATGATGTTGATGTTTTCTTCCGCCATGGCCGCGAACATCCGGGAGGCCACGCCGGAATGGCTTTTCATCCCCACCCCGATCACCGAAACCTTGGCGATGTGTTCGTCGCCCAGGACGCTTTCGGCGCCGATCCGCTCGGCCACCTCACGGGAGATGTCCATGGCCCGCTTGAACTCCGACTTGGGGACCGTGAAGGTCAGGTCGGTCTGGCCCCCGGCCCGGGTGTTCTGGATGATCATGTCCACGTTGATGTTGGCATCCGAGACCGGGGTGAAGATCTTGGCGGCGATCCCCGGCTGATCCGGGACTTTCTTGAGCGTAATCCGGGCATCGTTTTTGCTGTAGGTAATGCCGGATACCACCGGCCGCTCCATGTCGTACTCCCCGTTAACCAGCATGGTTCCCTCCTCGTCATTGAAGGATGATCGGACATAGACGGGCACGTTGTGCTTGAGGGCGAACTCCACGGAGCGAATGTGAAGGACCTTGGCCCCCAGGCTCGCCATCTCCAGCATCTCCTCGCAGGAAATCCGCTCGAGCTTCCTCGCCTTGCGGCAGACGTTGGGGTCGGCGGTGTAGATCCCGTCGACGTCGGTGTAGATTTCACACTTGTCGGCCCGGAGCGCCGCGGCAATGGCCACCGCCGATGTGTCCGATCCGCCCCGGCCCAATGTGGTGATGTTTCCCTCGGCATCACAGCCCTGAAACCCGGCCACCACCACAATGTGGTGATCCTCTAAAAGGTTTCGGATCTGCCGGGCGCCCACATCCACGATCCGGGCGTTGCCGTAAGCGCAGTCGGTCCGGACCTCGGCCTGAAAGCCGAGCAGGGAGCGGGCCGGGTAATTCATCGACTTCAGGGTCATGGCCAACAGAGCCGCCGTGGTCTGCTCCCCCGTGGCCAGCAGAACGTCGAGCTCCCGCTTGTCCGGCATGTCGGTCATCTGGGATGCCAGGGAAATCAGGTTGTCGGTGACGCCGGCCATGGCCGACAGGATCACCACCGCTTCGTTGCCCGCGTCCACCGTCCGCGCCACCCGCCGGGCCACCTCCCGAATGCGGTCGGGATTGGCCACCGAAGTACCGCCGTATTTCTGAACGATCAGCCCCATCTTTTAGCTCCTTGGGATGTCGCGTTCAAGCCAAAAAAGCGTGCCAAACCGCACACGAATCAACTCTTCTATAGGTTCCAGGCGAAAAATGCAAGGCCAAACCACATAAAAAAAACCCCGATCCGGGGGTCGGAACGGGGTTTTGGAAATGCCGTCGGGCCGGACCTATTTCTTTTTGCTCGCCCGCTTGGATGCCTTGAGCGGGTTGATCTTGGCCGGCTTGGCCGTCGAAGTAGCGGCGGCGACATGGGTGGCAAGGTTGCAGTTGCCGAGCTTCCACTTCTTGGCCGGCTCCGGGCTGGCGGTGCAGTACCAGGCGGTCTGGTACTCCACGGTCCGGTTGCAGCCGTCACACTGCTCCACGATCTGGTGGCAGATGCCCTCGTTGTATGCACATCCCCGAGTGGTCATGAAGGGACATTCATGACCCTTTCGAACCGTTTCACAAATCATCGGAATCACCCCTTTCTGATATGAATGGAACAGGGGCCGGAAAGCGCTATCCGGCCCCTGTTCTGTTGTTGATCCAACCTAAACCCAATCAATATAGGATGGTGATCCCGAAGTGTCAAGGAAAAAATGAAAGGGATGCCCCGATGAGGCCCCGCCCCGTTCCGCCCGCGATGGGCAACCTCGGGGAGCCGGGGCTCCGCCCTCGTCGTTATACACAAGCTATTCTATCCGCGGATTACGCAGATTGACGCAGATTAAAAAAAAGGCCATGATCATCGTTTGGGCCATTCGAATCACCTGCCTCATCAAACCCCTCCCCCCGGCCCCCTCCCCTAAAGGGGATGGGGTGACATCAATTGCCT
>CAZWGY010000292.1:0-6140 GCA_964633575.1 uncultured Desulfobacteraceae bacterium | reverse complement strand
ATAATAATCAATGCCCTTGTGGGCCTAAAACGCATATTTGACGGAACCAAACCAGGACCGGCCGGGCTGAGGATACCCATTGAACTCCTCGTACCGGTCGTCACCCAGGTTCCGCCCCTCCAGGGAAATCAGGATCGACGAACCCCGGCTCGATCCGACATTGACCAGCCACGAGACCCCGGCGTTGATCTCCGCTTTGTCCTCGGCCGGCAGGAGATTGGCCGTATCGTAGTACATGTCTTCCTCACGGAGATATTCCAGGTGAGCCTTCCAGCCGAGGTAACGGGCCTCCAGGCGGGCGCGATAGGCGGTTTCGAATCGGCCCGGCAGGTTCTTTCCGTCAAAGGCATTGTTTTCGCTCCCGTTTTCGGGGTTCTGCCAGGTGGCGTTGACCGCGAGTCGGAAATAATCCAGACAATCCAGGGAAAGCCGAGATTCCACGCCCTGAATCCGGGCTTCCGAGATGTTGACGGACCGTCCGATGCCTCGGGCGTCGTAAACCTGGGTGATCAGGTCGTCCGCATCAGCGCGGAAATAGGTTACCCCCGCTGAAACGCCCTGAACCCAGACGCCATCCCATTGCCGGTCGATTTCGGCGCCAAAATCGAAGTTGATCCCCTTTTCAGCGGAAAGGCCGCTGTTGCCGATGAGAAACCCCCGGTCCCCGAAGCGCTCATAAAACGCGGGCTCCCGGACATATCGCGCCAGGTTGGTTTTGAGCTTCAACATATCGGCGGGCTGATAGACGATGCCGATCTGGGGGCTGAAATGGTCCGTCTCCCGGCCCGCTTCGGCAAGCTCCATCCCCCAGACGCTGGTGTCGCCCGCCATCTCATCCCGAATCCAGGAATACCGGACCGCCGGACTCAGGATCAGCCGCTCGCCCATCAGAAACACCGTGTCCTGGACCCCCAGCGTGAAACCGTCCCGTTCCGCGTCGATGGGATTCATCCGGCCGAGGCGATCATCGGATTCATACGCTTCACGGTATGCTTCGGCAAACACGCCGAAGGTGTTCCGATCGGTGAGCCATTCGGCATAGACATCGCCGGACCAGCGGTTTGTGGTGTAAACGCCGTGCTGTTCGCTGAGACCGATATGTCCGCCCCGGTCGTCGTATTCCTCCCGCTTCCACGCATGGGTCACTCGGGTTCGGGTGTTAAGGTGAAGGCCGGTTACATCATCGGCGATCAATTGAAGGGTGGCGGTGTTCCGCCGGGTGTCGAAGGTTGTATCCGCCGCCGCGCTGTTGTTCCACGAAGGGAGCTCCTGGTGTTTATCGAAATACTGATCCACCAGCTCAACCCGGCGCGTGTTCGACAGATCCATACCGGCTTTTCCCAAAAGGTTGTACTGATCGAACCCCGCGTTCCGCCGGGGCTCCCAACGATCGTCGTCCGGGTTGTAGGCGGTGCCGTTGTCATTTAAGATGTCGTAATCGTTATTTGCCCCAAGATACTCCGCGGACAGCAGATAATCCCAACGGCCGGGTTTATGGTTGACGAAGGCTCCGAGTTTTCGGGCGTTGAAAGACCCGTAGCCGGCGGTGACGGCGGCGTCGAACCCTTCGACGGCCCGCCGGGTCCGGATATTGACCGCGCCGCCGATGGACGCCTTGCCGAAGTTGATGGGCGAGGTCCCCCGATAGACCTCGATGGCCGCCACATCCGAAAGGGCGATGTTGCTCAGATCAACGCCGCCGCCCGAGGCTTCGTTGAGCAGCACGCCGTCGAGAAAGACCAGCACCTGATCGCTTGCGCTCCCCCGAAGGGAGACCGACGAAAAGCTCCCCAGCCCGCCCGACCGGCGCACCTGAACGCCGGCGGTCCCTTCGATGACCTCGGCAAGGCTCTCGGTCTTGCCTTCAAAGTCCTCCCGTTGGATGACGGTGACCGAAGTCGGCAGAGCCTCCAGGTCCACATCGCCGGTCCGGAAATCGGATGTGCCGCCGTCGGCGGTGACCACTACCGTGTCGAGTTGATACACCGCCCTTTCGGACTCGCACCAACCCAGTGAGGGCACCGCCAGTGCCAGCGCCAGCGCCATCAACCCCAATGTCAGACTCCTCATGAAAGACTCCATTGATGGTCCAAAAAAAAATCCCCGGATCGATAAAACCGATCCGGGGATTCCCTGTTTATCCCTGAAAACCGTCGGCGGGCGTTCGTATCCGCGAAACGCGTCGCTTCATGTTTGTTCCGGCAGGTCTTCTGACTTTCGGATCACCCTACTGACCGCGCCTTCCCATAACGCAATCTCCGTTACAGTGGCGTTTTGCGGCGTTCGTCCCCGATCACAGCGGCGGGCCCGTTCCCGATTCTCACGGGATTCCCTTTTTCAGCCCCACTTCAAGCGGAGCACCGGGACAAATTTTAGAATGAATGGTTAGCCGAAGGGGGCGGGAATGTCAACCCCATTTTGAAATCAAGGATGTCAACGCCCTTATTCCGGCGCGACAATCGTTTCGAAAATTTCGTCGGCGCTTTTGAGAATCGCCGGGGAGATGGGCAATCCAATGGCGTCGGCGGTTTTGAGGTTGATGGCGATCTTTTTGGGGGCATTGAAGACCTGGCCCACCTCCCGAGGCAGTGCGCCGTTCAATATCTCTCCGATGACCTCGGCATGGAATTCTCCACTATAATCGAAGCTGACCTGGGATATGCTCATGAGGAGCCCGGCCTTGACGTAGGATGACTGGACCTGGGAAAAGGTCGGGGTCTTAGACGAGATGAAGATATCCACCAATTTGGAAATATTGTCGTCGTTGACGCCGAGCTGCTGGACCACATAAACCGCGTCGACCTTTTTATCCACCAGCTCGTTAAAACATTTCTCAACGCTTTTTTCCGCAACGGACCGGTCCGGGGTACTGTCGATGGTATGGCATTCGACCACATCGAAACCCCTTTCGCCGCTGAATTTCTTGATATCGTCGATGGCCGCGATGCTTCTGCCGGCCGTCGTGTCTTCATAGGCCACGCCCAGACGCTTGAAGCCGACAATATCATGAAAGATCTCCAGTTGCCGCTTGTGGCGGTTGGGCTGGACCGTCGCGTGGACGTGATCGTATCCGGAATCCTCGACACTTTTGATAATGCCGGCGGCGACCGGTTCACTGGTCGCGACGACCACGGTCGGCGTCGAATGGTCGTTGACGGCCAGGTCCTCGCCCGCCCAGGTTCCGGCGGCAATCATCAAATCGATGTCCCCTTTGGAACGAAGTCGTTCGAGAATTTCGGCGGCCATTTTTTCCCGGCGGTCGGCTTCCCAATTGGCCGAGTAGTGAGCGTCTTTTACAAAGGTCAGGTATGGGCTCCTGGCGCTTTCCGCCAGCCACCCCCAGAGATCGGCGGTTTCCTCACCCGATTGCTCGGGGATCGCCGCCGTCTCGATCCACCCCGCCTCCATGAGCCCCTTGACCAAAGCGGTCAAGGTCTTCTGATAAGTGATGTACGGACCGCCTTCGTAATACCCGATTCGCCACTTTTTTCCATCATTTGTGACGGGGTCGGCGGAACCGGCATCCGCCGGGATTGCAATTCCGGTCAACAGACAAAAAACGGTCGTCAATCCGATGACGATCTTGTAAATGCACTTCATGGAAATCTCCTCGCATTTTTTAGTTTGATTCCGCGGAAAAAAAGCACATCTTCTCCGGGTCCGACGTCAACGCCTTTTGTTCCCGGAAAAAGAAAACCGGTAAAGTTAATAGACTCTTGCGGTTAATGTCAACAAAAAATCCATCACTCGCCGGTTGAAACCCCGCCCGGAGTCTGGTATCCTGAAACGTTATCGACGGCCGGACGGGCTAAAGCCATACCGCCGAGGGGCATGAAGCCACGGCTCAAACGATGATCAACGCCCAAAGGGGGATTGGGGGATGGATATCGACACGATCTACTTCGAAGGGCCGGAGAAAAAACTGGAGATCATCCTCGTCGCCCCCCAGCCGGGGTTGCGGGACAATACCGACGGCCGCTGGGACCGGGTGGTCCGGGCCAGCGGAGCCGGCATCGTCAGCCGGGTGGCCAACGCCCAGGTGGACGCCTATCTCCTCTCCGAATCGAGCCTCTTTGTCTGGGACGACGCCGTCCTGATAATCACCTGCGGACAGACCACCCTCGTCCGGGCGCTTCAGGAGATTCTCCGCTTCGTGGACCGGGACCGGATCGCCTTTGTCTTCTACGAGCGGAAGAACTTCATCTTCCCCGACCGGCAGCCGTCGGATTTCGAGGCGGACGCGGCCGAGCTCTCCGCCGTTTTTCCGGGGAAAAGCTACCGCCTCGGGCCGGCCAACCACGACCATCTCCATGTCTTCTACTACCATGCCGCCGGCAACGCCCCGGAGCGGGACGCCACCCTCCAGGTCCTGATGAACGACCTCCACCCGTCGGTCATGACCCCTTTTTCCGTCCAGTCAACGCCCGACCCCGAGACGGCCCGCCGCCGGGCCGGGCTCGACCGATTCTACCCGGACGCCCTCACCGACGGCTACCTCTTCGCCCCCCGCGGCTATTCATTGAACGGCATCCGGGGCCCGGAGTACTTCACCGTCCACGTCACACCTCAGGCGGCGGGCTCCTATACATCGTTTGAGACCAACATCGTCGAGGCCGACTACTCCCGCCTCATTCGGGACGTGGTGACCATTTTCCGGCCGAAGACCTGCTCCATCGCCCTGACCACGACCTTTCACGAGCAATGTCAGAGGCTCCACGGCCAGGTGGGCCGAGCCCTCCCCGGCTACCGGATGACGGAGCGGAGCCTCTACGAATTCGACTGCGGCTATATGATCACCTTCATGAGCTACGGCGACCAGGCCGAGGAGACCCAACGCCCATGACCGACGACGCGAGCCCGGCACTCTGGGTCCGGGAAATCCACAAAGACCAGGTGGGCCTCTCCTTCAAGGTGGAAGAGACCCTGTTTTCGGAGACCAGCCCCTACCAGCGGGTGGACGTGGTTCAGACCCGCGGCCACGGCGCCATGCTCATCAATAACGGCGTGATCATGCTCTCGGAGCGCGACGAGTTCGTCTATCACGAGATGATCGCCCACGTCCCGCTCTTCGTCCACCCCACCCCCCGGCGGGTTCTGATCATCGGCGGGGGCGACGGCGGCACCGCCCGGGAGGTTCTCCGGCACCCGTCCGTGGAACGGGCCGTGATGGTCGAAATCGACGAGACGGTGGTCCGGGCCTGCCGGGAGCATCTCCCCGATGTCAGCGCCGCCCTCGACGACCCCCGGCTCGACCTCCGGATCGACGACGGGGTCCGGTTTGTCCACGAGACGACCGGGCGGTTCGACGTCGTTCTGGTGGACTCCACCGACCCGGTGGGGCCGGCCGCTCCGCTGTTCGACCGGGCCTTTTACAAAGATGTCTCCCGGATTCTGGCCGACGACGGCATCCTGGTGACCCAGGCCGAATCGCCCTTCTACGACCCGGAGCTCCAGCGGCCCATGCTCGAAAACCAACGGCCCTTTTTCTCCCGGCTCCACCTCTACCTCTTTTCCACTCTGACCTACCCGGGCGGCCTCTGGAGCTTCGGGTTCGCATCCAAGGGGCTCTGCCCCTGGAAGGACTTCGATCCGGATCGGGTCCGGCGGGCGGGTCTCGACTTCCGGTATTACAACCCCGAAATCCACCGGGCCGCCTTCTGCCTGCCCACCTTCATCCGGTCGGCCCTCTCCGGCGTCATCGATCCCATTCCCCCGAACGAAGGCGATGATGCGGCGTGAGGACAAGGCGGTCGTCGATCCGGCCGAGCTGACCGAGATCATCTCCCGGGCCCCCTATTGCGTTGTTTCCATGGCCGACGGCGACGAGCCTTACGGGGTTCCATTGTGTTTCGGCTACGATGACGGCTGGATTTACTGCCACTGTGCCGTCGAGGGGAAAAAGCTCGAGATTCTCCGGCGGCGGCCCCGGGTCTGGGTCCTCTTCGTGGCCGACCCGGAGATCCGAACGGGGACGGCTCCCTGCCGATGGACGATGGCCTATGACAGCGTGATGGGATGGGGAGAAGCGGAGATCATAGATGACGCGGCGGCTCGCCGCCGGGGGCTGGACGCGATCCTCGCTCATTACGGGGGGAGCGCCCCCGACGACGGCTATCCGCTGGGGGCGTTGGGGAAGACGG